>JAEYNO010000422.1 GCA_023412515.1 Actinomycetes bacterium | reverse complement strand
CCGCGACCGCGGGGTGCTCGCGCAGCACGAGGTGCGCGGCGAGGTGGCGCGCCTGCCAGCCGCGGCACAGCGTCGGGTCGTGCGGGTCGGCGGCGCGCAGCGCGTCGGACAGCCACGCGCGCTCGGTCTCGTGCCAGCTCATGCCACGGGATCGTGCCACGTCAGGGCCTCGCGCGCGTGACGCGAGACCGGCCGTGGTCGTGTCGGACCCCCGTGAGAAGATCGCGGTATCCCCTTTCCGTCAGGAGTGTGATCCCCCGTGCCCGCGCGCCCTCGGCCCGCCGACGCCCCCGCCGGCTCGATGCTCCGCGGCTCCGTCGCCCGGCGCTCGGTCGGCCTGCTGTGGCGGGGGCTGCGCTCGCACCCGCGCACGTACGTGGCGGCGATCGCGACCTCGGGTGCCTTCGGTGCGCTCACCGTGGCCGTGAGCCGCGTGCTCGGCCGGGCGACCGACGACGTCGTGGTCCCCGCGCTCGCGGGTTCGCAGGAGGCGCAGGGGCGGATCTGGCAGGCCGGGCTCGCGCTCGCTCTCGTGGCGCTGTCCCTCGCGGCGGCCGTCGCGGGCCGGCGCATCCTCGCGGGGATGGGGGTGGCGGACCTCCAGGCCGACCATCGCCGCGCCGTGACCCGGCAGTACCTGCGCCTGCCGATGTCGTGGCACCGGCGCCACCCCACGGGTCAGCTGCTGTCCAACGCCGGGTCCGACGTCGAGGCCGCGACGGGTGTGTTCAACCCGTTGCCGTTCGCGCTCGGCGTCGTCGTCATGATCGCGGTCGCGACCGTCGCGCTGCTGCGCACGGACGTGTGGCTCGCCGTCGCGGCGCTCGTCGTGCTCCCGCTCGCGGTCGTCGCCAACCTGGTCTTCCAGCGCCGCATGACGCCGGCCATCACGCACGCCCAGCAGCTGCGCGCCGAGGTCGCCGACGTCGCGCACGAGAGCTTCGAGGCCGCGACGCTCGTGAAGTCGCTCGGCACCGAGGACCGCGAGGACGCGCGGTTCACCGCACGCGCCCGCGCGCTGCGCGACGCGAACGTGCGCGTCGGCGTCGTGCGCGCGGTGTTCGACCCGGTGATCGACCTGCTGCCGAACCTCGGGACGCTCCTGGTGCTGCTGGTGGGGACGCACCGCGTCGCGGCCGGCGCGATCGGCACGGGCGACGTGGTCGCGGCCGCGTACCTGCTCACGCTGCTGGCCGTCCCCGTGCGGGCGTTCGGCTGGGTGCTGGGCGAGCTGCCGCGCGGGCTCGTCGGCCACGACCGCATCTCGCGCGTGCTCGACGCCGGCGGGATCGCCGTGGACGGGTCCACGCCGCTGGCGCCGCACGCGGGTGGCGCCGACGTGCGGCTGCGGGGCGTGCACCTGCGCGTGCCCACCGCCGACGGCGAGGTCGAGCTGCTGCACGGCGTCGACCTGCACGTCGCGGCCGGCCGCACGCTCGCGGTCGTCGGGGCGACCGGTTCGGGCAAGTCCACCGTGGTGGGACTGGTCCCGCGGCTGTCCGACCCGTCGTCCGGGGTCGTGGAGGTCGACGGCACCGACGTGCGCGACGTCCGTCCCGCCGACCTCGCGGCGCAGGTCGCGTTCGTCAGCCAGTCGACGTTCGTCTTCGAGGACACCGTGCGCGGCAACGTCACGCTCGCGGACCCGGACGACCCGCGCGCACCGAGCGACGACGACGTGTGGGCGGCGCTGCGCGCCGCGCGCGTCGACGACGTCGTGCGGGCGCTGCCCGGCGGGCTCGACTCGCCGCTGGGGGAGCGCGGCGCGAACCTGTCCGGCGGTCAGCGGCAGCGGCTCGCGCTGGCCCGCGCGCTCGTGCGTCGCCCGCGCGTCCTGGTGCTCGACGACGCGACGTCGGCCGTGGACCCGCGCGTCGAGCGCGACATCCTCACGGGGCTGCAGGCGGCGGACGGCGCCGCGGGACCCACCGTCCTGCTCGTCGCCTACCGCATGTCGTCGGTGCTGCTCGCGGATGAGGTCGTGCACCTCGACGCGGGGCGGGTCGTCGACCGCGGGACGCACGCCGAGCTGCTCGCACGCGACCCCGGGTACCGCGAGCTCGCGACCGCGTACGAGCGGGAGTCGGAGCGGCGCGAGCGCGAGCGCGCCGACGAGGACGCCGCCGAGGTGTGGGACGAGGACGACGTGACGGTCGAGGGAGGACGCAGGTGAGCACGGGGGTTCCACCCACGGTCGAGCGCGACGCGCGGATGGCGCCCGCGAGCACGCTCGGCGTGCTCGCGACGCTGCGGCGCGGCGTGCAGGTCTCGCCCGAGATGCTCGACGGGCTCGCGCTGACGCTCGGCCTCGCGGTGGTCGCCGCCGTGGCGCGCGTCCTCGTGCCGATCTCCGTGCAGCAGACCGTCGACACGGCCGTGCTCGGCTCGGACGGCGTGGACGCGACGCGCGCCGCGGCGCTCGTCGGCCTCGCGGCCGTGGGGCTCGTGGTGGGCGCGGCGTGCTCGGCGCTCGTCAACGTGCGGCTCTTCCGCTCGAGCGAGTCCGGGCTGCTGACGCTGCGGACGCGGGCGTTCCGCCACGTGCACGACCTGTCGGTGCTCACGCAGAGCACCGAGCGCCGCGGGTCGCTGGTCTCGCGCGTGACGTCCGACGTCGACACGATCTCGATGTTCGTTCAGTGGGGCGGCATCATGCTGCTCGTCTCGGTGCTCCAGATCGTCGTCGCGACCGTGCTCATGGCCGTGTACTCGTGGCAGCTCACGCTGCTGGTCTGGGCGTGCTTCGTGCCGCTGGTGCTCGTGCTGCCGCGCATGCAGCGCGGCGTGAACCGGCGCTACTCGGAGGTGCGCGAGCGGTACGGCGCGATGCTCGGCGCGGTGTCCGAGGCCGTGGTCGGCGCCGAGACGATCCGCGCCTACGGGGTCGCCGAGCGCACGCAGCGGCGCATCGACGCGGCCGTCGCCGCGACGCGGCGCGCCATGGTGCGCGCCCAGAACCTCGTCGCGGTCGTGTTCTCCTCCGGCGTGCTCGTGGCCAACCTCGTGCTCGCCGTCGTGGTGGTCGCGGGCACGTGGCTCGGCGTGGCCGGCGAGCTGTCCGTCGGCCGCGTCCTGGCGTTCCTCTTCCTCGTGCAGCTGTTCACCGGTCCCGTGCAGATGGCGACCGAGATCCTCAACGAGCTGCAGAACGCGGTCGCGGGGTGGCGGCGCGTGCTCGGCGTGCTTGAGACCCCGGTGGACGTGCCGGACCCCGGGCCCGACGCCGTCCCGAGCCCGCGCGGGCCCGCGACGCTGTCGTTCGAGGGCGTCGGCTACGCCTACCCGGGCGGACCGCCGGTCCTGCAGGAGGTCGACCTGCGCATCGCCGCGGGCACGTCCGTCGCGGTCGTGGGCGCCACGGGATCGGGCAAGACGACGCTCGCGAAGCTGGTCGCGCGCTTCATGGACCCCACGACGGGCGCGGTCCGGCTCGACGGCGTCGACCTGCGCGAGATCGCGTCGCGTGACCTGCGCCGCCGTGTCGTCCTGGTGCCGCAGGAGGGGTTCCTGTTCGACGGCACGCTCGCGCAGAACGTCGCGTACGGCCTGCGGGAGGACGCCGACCCCGACGCCGACCCGCGTGTCGCGGCGCGCGTGCAGGAGGCGGTCGACGTGCTCGGGCTCGACGCCTGGGTCGCGGAGCTGCCCGGGGGGCTCACGACGCCGGTCGGCCAGCGCGGCGAGCTGCTCTCGGCGGGCGAGCGGCAGCTGGTCGCGCTCGCCCGCGCGAGCCTCGCGGACGGCGACCTGCTGCTGCTCGACGAGGCGACGTCGGCGGTGGACCCGGTCGCGGAGGTCCGCATCGCGCGCGCGCTGCGGGAGCTGTCCCGCGGCCGCACGACGCTGACGATCGCGCACCGCCTGTCGACGGCCGAGGCGGCGGACCTCGTGGTGGTCGTGCACGCGGGTCGCGTCGTGGAGGTCGGCACGCACACCGAGCTCGTCGCGCGGGGCGGCCACTACGCGTCGATGCACGCCGCCTGGGTCGCCCAGACCCGCTGATCGCGGTGCCGGGGCCCGCTCCGCGCCGTCGCCGCGTCCGCGGTGGACGGCAGCGGTCCCGGCGCGGTCGCCGTGGCAGGATCGTCGCGTGCCGCAGACCGACCCCTCCACGACCCCGACGGGCGGCCGCGTCGCCCGCAGCGCGCTCGATCCGGCGGTCGCCGCGCGGCTGCGGCGCGACGACGCCGGGCTCGTCGCCGCGATCGTCCAGCAGCACGACACCCGCGAGGTGCTCATGCTGGGCTGGATGGACGACGAGGCGCTGCACCGCACCCTCACCACGGGCCGCGTGACGTTCTGGAGCCGGTCGCGCCAGGAGTACTGGCGCAAGGGCGACACGTCCGGCCACGTGCAGCACGTGCGCTCGGTGGCTCTCGACTGCGACGGCGACGCGCTGCTCGTGACGGTCGACCAGGTGGGCGCCGCGTGCCACACCGGGACCCGCACGTGCTTCGAGGCCGGCGGTCCGCTGCCCGTCTCCGACCTCACGCCCGCGACCGACCCAGGAGCCCACCCGTGACCGGACCGTCCGCCTCCGCCGCGCCCCGTGCGACCGTCACGGACCTGCCCTGGGGCGCGACCTGGCCGGCTGCGGGGACGTTCCGGGAGCTGGCAGCCGACCGGCGCGTCATCCCGGTGGTGCGTCGCCTGCTCGCGGACGACGTGACCCCCGTGGGCCTCTACCGCACGCTGGCGGCCGGGCGCCCCGGCACGTTCGTGCTCGAGTCCGCCGAGTCCGACGGCACCTGGGGCCGCTGGTCGTTCGTCGGCGTCGCGTCCCGGGCGCGGCTGTCCGTGCGTGACGGCCGCGCGGCGTGGTCGGGCGACGTGCCGGTCGGCGTGCCGACCGAGGGTGACGTCCTCGACGTGCTCGGCCGCACGCTGGACGTGCTGCACACGCCCCGCATCGACGGGTTGCCGCCGCTCACCGGCGGCCTGGTCGGCGTGCTCGGCTGGGACGTCGTGCGGCACTGGGAGCCCACGCTGCCCGCACGCGCGCCCGAGGAGCTCGGGGTCCCCGAGGTCGCGCTGCTGCTCGCGAGCGACCTGGCCGCGGTCGACCACGTCACGGGCTCCGTCTGGCTCGTCGCGAACGCGATCAACTTCGACGCCACGGACGAGCGCGTCGACGACGCCTACGCCGACGCGGTCCGCCGGCTCGACGACATGCAGGCGGCGCTGCGTCGGCCCGCGCCGCCCGCTCCCGCGGTCGTCGACCCCGACGCCACGGTGCCCGACCTGGAGTTCCGCAGCACGCGCGCCGAGTTCGAGGAGGCCGTCGTGCGCGGCCAGGAGGCGATCCGCGACGGCGAGGTGTTCCAGGTCGTGCTGTCCCAGCGGCTCGACCTCGACTGCCCGGCCGACCCGCTCGACGTCTACCGCGTGCTGCGGACCATCAACCCGAGCCCGTACATGTACCTGGTCGCGCTGCAGGACGCCGACGGTCGGGACTTCGCGGTCGTGGGGTCGAGCCCCGAGACGCTCGTGAAGGTCAGCGACGGCCACGTCACGACCTTCCCGATCGCGGGGTCGCGGCCGCGCGGCGCGACTCCCGAGGAGGACCGTGCGCTGCAGGACGAGGTGCTGGCGGACCCGAAGGAGCGCGCCGAGCACATCATGCTCGTCGACCTCTCCCGGAACGACATGGTCAAGGTGTGCGAGCCGACGAGCGTCGAGGTCGTCGACTTCATGGCGGTGCGCCGGTTCTCGCACATCATGCACATCTGCTCGACGGTGGTCGGGCGGCTGCGCGAGGGCGCCACGGCGCTGCAGACGTTCATGGCCACGTTCCCGGCGGGCACGCTCTCGGGTGCGCCCAAGCCGCGCGCCATCGAGCTGATCGACGAGCTCGAGCCCGCGCGTCGCGGCGTCTACGGCGGCACGGTCGGGTACTTCGACTTCGCGGGGGACATGGACATGGCCATCGCGATCCGCACGGCCGTGCTGCGCGACGGTCGTGCGAGCGTGCAGGCCGGCGGCGGCGTCGTCGCCGACTCGGTGCCCGCGCTCGAGTACGAGGAGTCGCGCAACAAGGCGGCGGCCGCGGTGCGCGCCGTCCAGCTCGCGGCGCGCCTGCGGCGCGACGTGCCGTGACGGACGGACGCCCGCGGCGCGGCCGCTGGGTCGCGCTGCTGCTGGCCGCCGCGGCGCTGGCCGGGCT
>JAEYNO010000324.1 GCA_023412515.1 Actinomycetes bacterium | reverse complement strand
CGCGCGCGCATGGCCGCGCTCGCCGAGGTGCCGCAGGGCGTGCTGCTCGCGGCCGCGCTGCGCGAGCTCGCGACGCACCTGCCGGAGATCAGGCAGGTCACCGTCACGCCCGACCTGCTCACGGGCGCCCTCGCGGCGCTCACGACGCGGCGGGGCGAGTGACGTGGCGCTCGCACCGCGCGCGGTGGTCGTGCACCGCCGCTCGGAGCTCGACGAGCTCGTCGACCGGCACGGCACGCGCGGTCAGGTCGAGTTCTTCCTGCGCACGCGCGGGCGGGACCTGGCCGACGTGCAGGCGCGGCACGACGCGCTCGCCGACGCGCTGCGCACCGTGCGCGCGGCCGTCCCCGCGGACTGGCGCCGCGGGGACGTCGAGCGGGGCGACCTGCACCGGTTCGCGTTCGACCCCGACGACGTGTGCCTCGTCGTGGGGCCCGACGGCCTGGTCGCCAACGCCGCGAAGTACCTGCGCGACCAGCCGGTCGTCGGCGTCGACCCCGAGCCGGGCCGCAACGCGGGCGTGCTCGTGCGGCACCGCGCCGACCGGGTCGCGCACGTGCTGGGCGACGTCGTGCGCGGCACGGCCGTCGTCGAGGGGCGTGCGCTCGTGCGCGCGACCCTCGACGACGGCTCGGCGCTCGACGCGCTCAACGACGTCTACGTCGGGCACGTCGGCCACCAGTCGGCGCGCTACCGGCTCGCCGCACCCGAGGGCGTCGAGCGGCAGTCGTCGTCGGGGGTGGTGGTGACCACAGGCACGGGGGCAACGGGCTGGGCGACGTCGCTCGCGCGCGGCCGCACCGACGCTCCCCCGCTGCCCGGGCCGGGCGACGACGCCCTCGCGTGGTTCGTCCGCGAGGCGTGGCCGTCGCCCGCCACCGGCGCCGACCGCACGGCGGGGCTGCTGGCCGCGACGCAGGAGCTCGCGCTCGTCGTCGAGTCGGACGCGCTCGTGGTGTTCGGCGACGGGCTCGAGGCCGACCGGCTGACCGCCACGTGGGGTCAGACCGTGCACGTGGGCGTGTCCGACCGGCGGCTGCGGCTCGTCGCACCGTGACCGCGGCACGGCCGTCGACGGCGCGGTCCGCCGTCGAGCTGCCCGGACGTGGCGTCCGGACCGGACGTCAGCCCTGGTCGGCGTCGTCGCGCGCGACGAGGTACACGCGGCCCGACGCGTCGACGACGCGCTCGAACCCGCCGCGCAGCTCGCCCTCGCGCGCCCGCTCGTCCTCGGTCACCTCGCGACCGGCCCGCCGCGGGTCGGTGACCTGCGCGGGGCCGAGCAGGTAGCGCGCGAGCCAGGCGGTCGCGTCGAACCGGGCCTTGCGCTGGGTCATGGCCGACTCCGTTCGTGCACTCATGGTCAGTGCACTCACTATCGCATGCCTAGGATGGGGCGCGTGACCACGCCCGCGCCCGCCGACCCGCTCGCGGTCGAGGCGCAGGTCTGCCTCGCGCTGTCGGCCGCCGCGCGCAGCCTCGTCGGCTTCTACCGGCCGGTGCTCGAGCCGCTGGGCCTGACGCACCCCCAGTACCTCGCGATGCTCGCGCTCTGGCAGTACGCACCGCTGTCCCTGCGCGACCTCGCCGACCACCTGCACCTCGAGCCCGCGACGACGTCCCCGCTGGTCCGCCGCCTGGAGACCCTCGGCCTCGTGACGCGCACGCGCGCCGAGGACGACGAGCGCGCGCTGCGCATCGACCTCACCGACGCCGGCCGGGACCTGCGCGCCCGCGCCGAGCAGGTGCCCGCGACGATGGTCGAGCGGCTCGGTCTCACGGTCGAGCAGATCGACGAGGTGCGCCGCGCGTCGCAGCTCGTGATCGACGCCTGCGAGCGCGTGCGCGACTGACCTCGCCCCACCCCCTGTCGGCGCACGTGCGATCGGGTGTTGCATGGCTTCCGTGACCCCGAGCGACGCACCGGGCACCGACCCGAGCGGCACCCCGGCCCTGACCCCCGGCTTCCGCGGCCGCCCGCGCCCGTCGGGCGTCGCGCTGCCGCCGGGCCAGTACGAGGTCCACGACTTCCCGGTGCTGTCGGCCGGGCCGACGCCGAACGTCGACACCGCGCACTGGCAGCTCGAGGTGCGCACCGAGGACCACGCGACGTGGCGCTGGACGTGGGCCGAGCTCCTGGCGCTGCCGCAGGACGACCCGGCCGTCGACCTGCACTGCGTCACGCGGTGGTCGAAGTTCGGCACGCGGTGGCGCGGCGTGAGCCTCGACGTGCTGCTCGCCGACGTCCCGTCCGCCGCGCAGCACGCGCTGGTCGGCTGCTACGGCGGGTACACCACGAACCTGCCCGTGGCGGACCTGCTCGGCGGTCGCGCGTGGATCGCCCACACGTACGACGGGCGGCCGCTCGACCCGCTGCACGGCGGCCCCGCGCGCCTGCTGGTGCCGCACCTGTACCTGTGGAAGTCGGCCAAGTGGGTGCGGTCGATCACGCTGCTGCGCGACGAGCAGCGCGGCTTCTGGGAGCGGTACGGCTACCACGACTACGGCGACCCGTGGCGCGAGCAGCGCTACCAGGGCGACTGAGCGCCCGCGATGACGACGTCCGACGTCCCCCGGCTCGGCGAGCGCTACGCCGTCGCGCACGGGTGGCGGACCGCGACCCTGGTCGACGCGTGGCACGAGACGGCCACGGCCCGCACGCTCGTGCTCGACGTGCCCGGGTGGCCGGGCCTGCGCGCCGGGCAGCACGTCGACCTGCGCCTGACGGCCGGCGACGGGTACACCGCGACGCGCGCCTACTCGGCGAGCGCGCCCACCGACCCCGCCCACCCGACGCACGTGCAGGTCACCGTGCAGCGCGTCGCGGGCGGCGAGGTGTCGCCGTACCTCGTCGACGACTTCCCGGTCGGCGCCGGGATCGAGGTCCGCGGGCCGGTCGGCGGGTGGTTCGTGTGGGAGCCCGGCGCCGCGGGCGGCGCACCCGTGCTGCTGCTCGCGGGCGGGTCGGGCGTCACGCCGCTCGTCGCGATGGTGCGGGCGCGTCGTGCCGCGGGCGACCGCACGCCGTTCCGGGTCCTGTACTCGGTGCGCATGCCGACCGACGCGATGTTCCTCGACGACCTCACGGGCGCGCGCCTCGACGGCGTCGAGTCCGACGTGTGGTTCACGCGTGCCGCTCCCCCGGACGCGCCGCGCGCCGTCGGGCGCATCGGGCTGCGGGACGTCGCGCAGCACGGCTGGCCCGCCGAACTCGCCCCCGTCTGCTACGTGTGCGGGCCGACGGCGTTCGTCGAGGCGATGACGCGCCTGCTGCTCGTGCTCAGGCACGAGGCGCGCGCGATCCGCGCCGAGAGGTTCGGACCGTCGACGGACTGACGCGTGCCGCCCCGCGCCGCCGGGGGCCCGTGACCCTCGCGTAGGCTGCGGTGCGACCGGACCGGGAGGGGGTGACGCACGTGCCACGCACCGACGTCGCACGCGCACGCCACGCCCCGCGCACCCCTCGTTCCCCGCTGACGGCCACCGTCTCGGTCCGCCTCGGCGTCCTCGTGCCGGTGCTCGCCGGGCTGCTGCTGGCGCTCGGCACCTCGCTCGGCGACCCCGTCGCCTCACCGCTGCAGCTCGTGCTCGTCGCCGCCGTCGGCGCGACCGGCCTGGCCGTCGCGGGTGCGCTGCTCGTCCCGGTCGCCGCGGTCCTGCTCGGGGCGCTGCCCCGCACCGGGCCCGCGCCGGCGTCCCACCCACGCGCACCGCGCACGCCCGCGCGCCAGCAGGACCCCACCGCGGCCGGCCGTCCGCACCCCCGGGCGCCGGGGGCGACGACGCTCCCGCGCGCCCTCCGGACCGTCTGACACCTCCGGCACCGCCCTGACCGGGCGCGGCGCGCGGGACCTCGTCGTCCCGTCCCGCCGTCCTCGCTGGAGTCCGCCGTGCCCTTCGCCGTCCCCGTCGCCGTGCCCCTCGCCGCACCCGTCACCGTCCCCGTGGTGTCCACCCTCGTCCACCCGATCCGCGTCCTCGTCGAGCACGTGCTCGTCGCGTCCCACGACGCGCTCACCGACCTCGGTCTCGACCCCGTGGGCACCGCGTGGTCGCTCGCGGTCGTCGTGCTGGTGGTCGTCGTTCGCGTCGTGCTGCTGCCGCTCGTGGTGCGGCAGGTGCGCGGCGCCCACGCCATGGCGCTCGTGCAGCCGCGGCTGCAGCAGGTGCAGGCCCGCTACCGCGGTCGCACCGACCGCGCGTCGCGTCGCGCGCTCGTCGCCGAGCAGCGGGCGCTGCTGGGCGAGGCCGGAGCGAGCCCGCTCGCGGGGTGCCTGCCCGCGCTCGCGCAGGCGCCCGTGCTGTACGCGCTGTACCTCACGCTCGCCGGGCTCGGGCACGACGGCGGCGTCGGGCCCCTCACCGGCACCCTCGCGCAGCAGGCCGGCGCGGCGACGCTGTGGGGCGCACCCCTGGCCGGCACGCTGGGCGCCGCGGCGTCGACCGGAGCGCTCGTCGTCGGGATCGTCCTCGCGGTCGCGCTGTGCGGCGGGCAGGCGCTCGCGGCCTGGCTCGCCACGCGCAACCGCCCGCCGGTCGACCCGGCCGTGCCGACGGCCCGGCTGACCACGACGCTGCCCCTCGTGCTGCCCCTGGTCATGGGCGTCGCCGCGGTGCACGTCCCGCTGGGCGTGGTCCTCTACTGGGCGACGTCCGCGCTGTGGTCGGTCGGGCAGCAGCTGGTCGTCAACCGGGCGCTGCCGCACCCGGGGCGGACGCCGCGCCGCGTCGACCGCGCGCGTGAGCAGGGTGCGTGACCCGGGCGCGGGGGGGCAGGGTGCGTGGGCGGGGGGCGCCGCGCGCCGACGGGCTCCGGCTCAGTGCGCGGCGCGTCCCCGGCGCTTGTGCACCTGGTGCATGACGAGCACCACGATTGCACCGACGACGAGCCCGATGATCGCCGACGCGACGGTCTCGACGAGCCACGCGAGCACCCCGCCGACGCCTGCGACGCCGTGCACGGCGTCCTCGAGGTGGTGGACCACGTCGTACAGGCCGTCCCAGCCGAGCTCGTGCACGCCGACCAGCAGGATGTGCCCGCCGACCCACAGCATCGCCACGACGCCGACGGTCGACAGCACGGTGAGGACCTTGGGCATCGCGGCGACCAGCCCGCGCCCGAACGCCGCGGTCGCGCCGTTGCGCGTCTGCGCGAGCCGCAGGCCGATGTCGTCCATCTTGACGATGAGCGCGACGACGCCGTACACGAGGGCCGTGATCCCGAGCGCGACGATCACGAGGATGATCGCGCGGGACACGATCGGCTGGTCGGCCACCTCGTTGAGCGCGATGACCATGATCTCGGCGGACAGGATGAAGTCGGTGCGGATCGCGCTCGACACCATCCGCCCCTCGGCCTCGGGGCCCTGCTCGGCGGCCGTGACCTCGGGCTGCGCGGCGTGGTGCCCGCTCACCGCCTCCCACAGCTTCTCGGCGCCCTCGAACGCGAGGTAGGTGCCGCCGACCATGAGGATCGGGGTCAGCAGCCACGGCACGAACTGGCTGAGCAGCAGCGCGGCCGGGAGGATGAACAGCAGCTTGTTGCGCAGCGAGCCGCGTGCGATCTTGGCGATGATCGGCAGCTCGCGCTGCGCCGTGACGCCCTGCACGTAGCGCGGGGTCACGGCCGTGTCGTCGATGACGACGCCGGCCGCCTTCGCGCTCGCGCGCCCGGCCGCCGCACCGACGTCGTCGACCGACGCGGCCGCGAGCTTCGCGAGCGCCGCGATGTCGTCCAGGAGCGCCGCCAGACCACCAGCCATGTGCCACCTTCTCCGTGCCCGGTGCCGCGCCCGTCGCGCGCCGAAGCACAGGGTAGGGCCGCGTGGGGCCCGGCCCCACCCGGCGACCGCACCGCGTGCGGGTGACGGCTCGCGGCGCGCGCTCGCGCGGGGGCGCCCGACCTCGGGGAGACTCGGCGGGTGAGCGACGCGTACCGGTACGACGTGGAGATCGTCCACCTGCTGGTGTCGCCCGCGCACGCGTACTTCGGCCGCCCGCGCGACGGCGCCGCGGACGTCCCGACCACCGACGCGGACCGCGTCGAGGTCGTGGCCGACAAGGGCGTGGTCGGCGACCGGTTCTACGGCAAGGCCGTGCACCTCGACGCGTCGATCACGCTGATCGCGGCCGAGGCGCTCGACGCCGTCGCCGCCGAGCTGGGCGTGCCGCCGTTCGACCCTCTGCTCGCGCGCCGCAACGTCGTGCTGCGCGGCGCGCACCTCACGCCGCTCGTCGGCCAGGAGGTGGTGCTCGAGTCCGGGGGCGACGCCGTGCGGCTGCGCGTCGGGCGCTTCGCGAACCCGTGCGCGTGGATGGACCGCGTGCTCGCGCCCGGCGCGCACCCGGCCCTGCGGGGCGGGCGCGGCGGCGTGCGGTGCCGCCCGCTGACCACCGGGCTCCTGCACCGGGGGCCGGCAGTCCTCGTGAGTCCCGTCCCGCTCGACCCGGCCCGCGCGGGTGACGCGCTCCCCCGTCCGCGGCTCCCCTGACCGTCACGGCGGGCGGGGTGGCCGTCGCGGTGCGTCACCCGTCCGGTCGCGCGGGACGGCCCCGGGCGAGGGTCCAGGTGGCATGCGCGCTACTGTCCGCGCATGACCGATCAGCAGTCGCCCTACGCGTCGGGCCCGTCGGACCCGTCGGACCCGTCGCGCCAGCCGCCCGCGCAGGCGTACCCGCCGCCCGTGCCGGAGTACGGCTACGCCGAGCCCGTGGCCGGGCTGCCGGCCGCGCAGCCGGGCTACGCCGTGCCGCCGCCGGGTCAGCAGCCGTACGGGCAGCCGGGCCACGGGCAGCCGGGCCACCCGCCGCCGGACTACGGCTACGGCTACGGCTACGGCTACGGCTACGGCTACGGACACCCGGCGTACGGGCAGCCCGGGTACGGCGTCGACCCGGTGTCGGGGCAGCCGTGGTCGGAGAAGTCGCGCACCACGGCCGGGCTGCTGTCGCTGCTGCTGCCGCTCGTCGGCGTCTGCGGCGTGGGTCGTCTGTACGCCGGCAACATCGGGCTCGGCCTCGCGCAGCTCATCGGCCTCTACGTGGGTGTCCTGCTCACGCCCGTGCTCGTGGGGTTCGTCATCATCCCGGCCGTGTGGATCTGGGCCGTCGTCGACGGGATCGTGCTGCTCACCAACGGCGGCAAGGACGGCACGGGCCGCCCGTTGCGCTGAGGACGACGACGGGGCGGCCCGCCGCAGCGGACCGCCCCGTCGTCGTGCCGGCGGACGTCAGGCCGCGGGCTGGCAGACGTACTCGAACACCTGCTCGCCGGACGGCGTCGCGTAGGTGTACTTGACCTTCGGGTCGACCGTGATGCCGCCGGCCTCCATGACGGGGAAGACCTGCGACTCGCAGCCGCTCTGCAGCATCGACTCGATGCTCGACAGACCCTCGCGCATCTGGTCGACCGTGGCACCGGCGACCGCGTCCTCGGAGTACGTGTACGAGTAGACCAGCGTGCTGGGCCCCTCCGAGGAGATCGCGATCTCGGAGTACATGCCGGGGAACGCGTCGTAGAGCGCCGGGATCGACGACTGCGACTGCGCGACCATGTCCTCGAGCTTCGCCTGCTGCTCCGCGAGGTCCCCGCCGGCCGACTCCGCCGCCGTCTCGGCCGGGGTCGGCTCGCTCTGCGCCGACGTCGCGACGGGCGTCGGCGTCGCGTCGGCGCCGGCGTCGTCGTCGGTCTGCGACGAGCACGCGGCGACGCCGAGCGTGAGCGCGACGGCCAGCGCGAGCGAGCCGGTGGCGCGACGGAACGATGCGGTCATGAAGGCCTTCTCTCCTGCGGGGGCGACGGCATCCTGTGGGACACCTGTGAGAGGCATCGTGCCTGGTCGCGGCCTTGCCGACCACGGCTGAGCGGGTGAGATGCGGCAGACGCGACGAAGGTCACACGTCGCGCCCGGCGCTCCTCGCGTCGGTCAGGCGGGCAGCACGTACCGGTACACGAGCAGGTAGTGCAGCACCGCGGCGAGCACCACCAGCACGTGCCAGATCTCGTGGAACCCCAGCACGCCGGGCAGCGGGTTGGGCCGCTCGACGACGAAGATGACGAACCCGACGCTGTAGAGCAGTCCGCCCGCCGCCATGAGCGCGTACGCGCCCGCGGGCAGGGACACCCCGGAGCCGACCAGCAGCACGGGCATCCAGCCGAGCGCGATGTACAGCGTGTTGGTGACGTACTTGGGCAGGTCCCGCACGAGCGAGCGCAGCACGATCCCGGCCACGGCCACCGCCCAGACCGCGCCGAGCACGGTCCAGCCGTAGGGGGTGCGGAACAGCACGAGGACCAGCGGGGTCATGGTGCCCGCGATCAGCAGGAACACCGAGTCGTAGTCGAGCGTGCGCAGCACCTCGTTGACGCGCGGGCCGCGGTCGATGCCGTGGTGCAGCGTGCTCGCGACGAACAGCGTCAGCACCGACACCCCGTACACGGCCACTCCGACGATCGTCCACGGGTCGCCCCCGAGGCTCGCCTGCACGACCAGCAGCGCGGCCCCGACGAGCGCGAAGCAGCTCGCCACGAGGTGCGTGACGGTGTTGATGCGCTCGTCGGTGACGTGCACGCTGCCGTCCCTGCTGCGCAGGTCCGACGCCTGGTCCGGGCCCGTGTCCACCGCCACCTTCTCCTGCGACGCGCCGTGTGGCGGTCCTCCGCCCGCGAGCCTACCGAGCATCGCTGTGACGGACTGCGCGTCCGCCGCCCTGCCTGCCGCGTCGTCCGCGGCACGGCAGCCGATGGGCCCGCGGCACCAACGACGAAGGCCCGGACCTCAGGTCCGGGCCTTCGTCTTCTTGTAGCGGGGGCAGGATTTGAACCTGCGACCTCTGGGTTATGAGCCCAGCGAGCTACCGAGCTGCTCCACCCCGCGTCGGCTCTGTAACTCTACGTCAGGGCCGCGGGGAGTCCAAATCGGTTCCGCCCGGATCGGCCGTGACGGCCGTCACGGCACCCGCCGCCCCTTCGGCCGGCACCGCCGGCACCGCACCCGCCCGGGCCCGCGCGGCGCCCTGCGCGATGACCACGCCCAGCACCACGAGCACGCCGCCGACCGGCTCGTACCAGTGCAGCCGCTCCCCCAGCACGAGGATGCCGAGCAGCACCCCGACCACGGGCGTCAGGTACGTGACCGTCGACGCCCGCTGCGCACCCCACGCGACGACGACCCGGGTGTTCCACACGTAGGCCATGCCGGTGCCGAGCGCGCCGAGCGCGACCATCGCCAGCACGATCGGCCAGGTGAGCGCCACGGGTCCGGTCGCGATCACGGGTGCGGCGAGCAGCATGACCGCGGCGGCCACGAGGATCTGCCCGGCGGCGACCGACTCGGCGGGCAGCCCCAGCGGCCGCACGAACCGGCGCAGGTACGTCATGCCCAGGCCGTAGCAGGCCGTGGCGCCGAGGCACGCGAGCACGGCGGGCAGCGGCGCCGCGAGCGCGCCGTCGCCGAGGTACGTCCACGGGCCGACGACGACCACGACCCCGAGCGCACCGACCATCAGGCCCACGCGCTGCCGCGCCGTCAGCCGCTCGGCCGGCAGCAATGCCGCGACGGCGAGCGACGTCATGAGGGGCGTCGTGGCGTTGAGGATGCTCGACAGCCCCGACGCGAGGTGCTGCCCCGCCCACGCGAACAGCTGGAACGGGATCACGCACAGCAGCACGCCCAGCACGCCGAGGTGCCACCACGCGCGGCGTCCGCGCGGCCACGGCCGACGCAGCACCAGCATCACGGCGACGAGCGTCAGCGCGCCGAGCCACAGCCGCCCGGACGCGACCTGCGCGGGCGACATGCCGTCCAGGGCGACCTTCATGAACAGGAAGCTCGATCCCCACACGAGGGCCGCCGCCCCGTACTGCGCCGCCACGCGGCCGTCCGTCGTCATGCCGTGAGGATCCCCCGGAGCACCCACATGAGTCGAACTCATCGCCGTCATGCCCCGATAGGTTCTGCTCATGCCCACCCTCGCCCAGCTCCGCGTCCTGGTCGGCGTGTGCGACCACGCCTCCTTCACCGACGCCGCGGCGGCGCTCGGCGTGAGCCAGTCGGGCGTGTCGCACGCGATCGCTGCGCTCGAGAAGGAGGCCGGCGGACGGCTCGTCGAGCGCACCGCCCCCGCGCGCCCGACGGGGCTCGGCGAGCGCCTGCTGCCGCACGCGCGCGCCGCGCTCGCGTCGGTCGACGCGTTCGTCGCCGAGAGCGCCGCACGACGGCACGTCGGCACCGTGCGCCTCGCCGCGGTGCCCACGGTGTGCCAGGGCCTGCTGCCCGGGCTGCTGCAGCGCTGGTCGCGCGAGCTGCCCGACGTGCGCGTCCAGGTCTTCGAGGGCGCCGACGACGAGCTCGTGCCGTGGCTCGAGCAGGGCACGGTCGACGCCGCGGTGCTCGTCGACCCCGCACCCGCCCCACCCGGGTCACGGCTCGTCGCGCGCGACGACTTCCGCGCGCTCGTGCGCGCCGACCACCCGCTCGCGGCCGAGCCCGCGATCGACCTCGCCGAGCTGCACGAGGACGGGCTGCTCGTCTCGGCGGGCGGGTGCGAGCCGCAGGTCCGCCAGATGCACGCCGACGCGGGCCTGGAGTTCCGCGTCGCGCAGCGCGTCCACGAGCTCGCGACGATGATCCGGATGGTCGCCGAGGGCATCGGCGTCTCGGTCATGCCCGCGCTCGGCGGCACGATGCTGCCGCCCGAGCTGACCATGCGCCCGCTGCGCCCCGGGCTCGTGCGCGAGCTCGTGCTCTCGGGCCCGCAGCACCGCCCGTGGCACCCGCTGGTCCACGCGCTCGTCGCCGCGACCGACGGCTGGCCCGTCGACGCGACGCACCGCTGACCCGGCCCTGCGCGCGCGACTCCCCCGGCAGGGCTCGCGTCGCACGGCTCGGTCCCGCCCCGGACGCGACGGAGCCCGGGACCGTGGGGTCCCGGGCTCCGTCGTGCGACGTCAGCAGACGCCCCGGGCGTCAGCCGCCGAGGCCGCCCTCGGCGTCCACCGCGTCCTGGATCGCCTGGTCGAGCCGGGCCTGCGCCTCGCCGTAGGCGGCGAAGTCGCCGTCCGCCAGCGCGGCCTGGCTGTCGCGGATCGCCTGCTGCGCACGGCCCAGCGCCTCGTCGAGCGCCGCGCGCGCGTCGGGGCTGGTCGTGCCGCCACCGGCGGGCGGCGCGGAC
>JAEYNO010000300.1 GCA_023412515.1 Actinomycetes bacterium | reverse complement strand
GGCGCGCGCCCGCCGGCGTGCTGGCAGGCGCGCTCACGTGGGTACGACGCCTCCGGCTGCCGCTCGTCGTCCTGGTCCTGGTGCTCGTCGCGCTGCTGGGCGCCGCGCTCGCCGACCGGCTGCTGGGAGCCGCCCCCGCGGGCAGCACCTGGCACACCGTGACGGACCAGTACCCTCGTGGCGGCACGCCGGATGGGATGATCGCCGCAGTGGAGCACGGGGACGGCGCGGCCGGCCCGGCAGACGGGACTCGGGCAGCGGCCCACGACCCGCGATCGACGGAAGTGAAGGACGCCTAGTGGTGGACGACGGATCCCGCATCCTTGCCGGCCGGTACGAGGTCGGTGAGCTCATCGGCCGTGGCGGCATGGCCGAGGTGCACATCGGGCACGACAACCGCCTGGGCCGCACGGTCGCCATCAAGATCCTGCGCTCCGACCTGGCCCGCGACCCCTCGTTCCAGAACCGCTTCCGCCGCGAGGCGCAGTCGGCGGCCGCCCTGAACCACCCGGCCATCGTGGCGGTGTACGACACCGGCGAGGACGTGTTCACCGAGCCGACCGGCACCGTCGCGCACGTGCCGTTCATCGTCATGGAGTACGTCGAGGGCCACACCGTCCGCGACATCCTGCGCGACGGCCACGCGGTGCCGATCGACGAGGCCGTCGAGATCACCGCGGGCGTGCTCTCGGCGCTCGAGTACTCGCACCACGCCGGGATCGTGCACCGCGACATCAAGCCCGCGAACGTGATGATCACGCCGACGGGCGCCGTGAAGGTGATGGACTTCGGCATCGCGCGTGCGGTCGCGGACTCCGCGGCCACCATGACGCAGACGCAGGCCGTGATCGGCACCGCGCAGTACCTGTCGCCCGAGCAGGCACGTGGCGAGCAGGTCGACGCCCGCTCCGACCTGTACTCGACGGGCTGCCTGCTGTTCGAGCTGCTCACGGGCCGGCCGCCGTTCGTCGGCGACTCGCCCGTGGCCGTCGCGTACCAGCACGTCCGGGAGAACCCCCCGGTGCCGAGCACGATCGCGAACGACGTGCCCGAGGCGCTCGACCGCATCACGCTCAAGGCCCTGGCCAAGGAGCGCGACGCGCGCTACTCGTCGGCCGCGGAGTTCCGCGCGGACCTCGACGCTGTGCTGCGCGGCGGTCACGTCGCGGCCCCCGCCGTCGGGGCGGGCGCGGCAGCGGTCACGACGGCCGACGCCACGCAGGTGATGACTCCCCCGGTCGCGGCGACCCAGGCGATGCCGCCCGCCACCGGCGGTGCTCCGTGGGGCCCGACCGGCCTGGTCGCGACCGCGCAGGACCAGGCGGAGGACGAGGACGAGGAGAAGAAGCGCCCCTGGCTCATCTGGGTGCTGGCCGCCGTCGCCCTGCTCGCCGTCGGCGGCATCGTCTGGGCGATCATCGCGAACTCGACACCGCCCCCGGCGACGACCGTCGAGGTCCCCGACGTCGCCGGGTTGTCGCAGGAGCAGGCGCTGCAGAAGATCCGGGACGCCGACCTGACGCCGCAGCCGTCGCAGGAGGCCAGCGACGACTACCCGGCGGGCCAGGCGACCCGCACCGACCCCGCCGCGACGACGGAGGTCGAGAAGGAGTCGACCGTCACGGTCTTCATCTCGACCGGCCCCGCCGAGGTCACGGTCCCCGACGTCGCCGGCATGACCGAGGCGCAGGCCGTCGCCGAGATGGAGAAGGCCGGCCTCAAGGTGGACCCCACGCGGCAGCGGGAGGACGTGCCCACGCAGCCCAAGGACCGCGTCACCAAGACGGACCCCGCCGCGGCGACCCCGGTCTCCGCGGGCTCGGTGGTCGTGCTCTACCTCGCGTCGGGCAACGTCGTGGTGCCCAACGTGACGGGTCAGAACGCCGAGCTCGCGACCCAGACGCTCGGCGACCTGGGCCTGCGCGTCAACACGAGCGAGGTGGAGTCCAAGGACCAGCCGGAGGGGACGGTCGTCCAGCAGTCGCGGGCCGAGGGTGACATCGTCCCCCAGGGCACGGTCGTGAACCTCGGGATCGCGGTCCCGCCGTCGACGGCCACGGTGCCGACGAACCTGCGCGGGCTCCCCTACGACCAGGCGGTCCAGGCGCTGACCGCCGCGGGTCTGTCGAACGTCACGCGGGAGGACGTCGCGTCCGACGAACCCGCGGGCACGGTCGTGTCCTCGGACCCGAGCGGTGGCACCGAGGTGGCCAAGGAGCAGCGGGTCACGCTCCGGGTGTCGCGCGGCCCGAGTGCGGCGCCGACGACTCCCGCGCCCAACCCCGGCGGCGGCGCCGGTGGCGGTGGTGGTGCCGGTGGTGGTGCCGGTGGCGGCGGAGGTGGCGGCGGCGGTCAGAACGGCTGACCCCGACGCCGGCCCACGAACGACGGACGCCCCGGCTCGCAGGAGCCGGGGCGTCCGTCGTTCTGGCTCGTCTAGAGACGGACCAGCGGGTGCAGCCCGGCGGACCGCTCGACCGCGTCGGCGGAGCCGCAGACCTGCAACCAGTTCGCGAGCAGCCGGTGCCCGCCCTCCGTGAGCACGGACTCGGGGTGGAACTGCACGCCGTGCAGCGGCAGCTCGCGGTGCTGGAGCCCCATGACGATGCCGTTGGTGCGCGCCGTCACGACCAGCTCGTCCGAGAACGTGCCGTCCACCACCGCGAGCGAGTGGTAGCGCGTCGCGGTGAACGGCGACGGCAGGCCCGCGAGGACACCCTGACCCGTGTGCTCGACGGGGCTGGTCTTGCCGTGCATGAGCTCGGGCGCGTGCGTGACCGTGCCGCCGAACACCTCGCCGAGCGCCTGGTGCCCCAGGCACACGCCCAGCATCGGCGTGCCCGACACGGCGCAGTCCCGGATCACCTGCAGGCTCTGACCCGCGTCGGACGGCGCACCGGGCCCCGGCGAGACCAGCACCCCGTCGTACGCGGCGCGCTCGGCCGCCGGGGGCACCGCGTCGTTCCGCACGACCTCGGTGGTGGCCCCGAGCTGGTCGAGGTAGCCGACGATCGTGTAGACGAACGAGTCGTAGTTGTCGACGACGAGGATCCGCGTCATCCCTCACCCACCGTGGTCTCGTTGAAGGGCATGTACGGCGCGACGGCCGGGTAGACCCACAGGAAGCACGCGGCCAGCACGCCCGCCGCGAGCAGCAGGGCGATCAGCAGCCGCACGACGGTCGGTCCCGGCAGGTGCCGCCAGAGCCATCCGTACATCATGAGCCTCCCGTGGTGGTGCGCGCCCGGCCGCCCGGCGCCCGGGTCATCCGAGCAGCTCCGCGGGGGTGCCGCTCGACGTCGGCGCCCAGTAGTCCAGCACGCCGTGCACGATGTATCGCTCCCGCGCGGAGAACATCGGGTGGCACGTCGTGAGCGTGATGTAGCGCTCGGTGGGCTCGACCCCCGGCTCGTTGGGCACGGGCTCGATCACGCGCACGTCGGCCGGCGTGACGACCTCGGAGGACGTCACGCGGTACACGTACCACGCGTCGGGGGTCCACACCACGAGCGGGTCGTCGACCTGGAGCTCCTCGATGCGGTTGAACGGCTTGCCGAAGGTCACGCGGTGCCCGGCGAGCGCGAAGTTGCCGACGCCGCCGGGCATCGCGGTTCCCTCGTAGTGCCCGATGCCGAGCACGTCGAGCACGGTGGGCCGGTCGGTGCCCTGGCTGATGGGCCGCGCGGGCTCACCCTCCCAGCGCGGCACGGTGAGCGTGGCGAACGAGACGGCGTGCTCCGGCTCCGCGAGGACCGGGGGGTCCTCGGTGCTGGGGTCGGCGACGCCGTCGTCCTGCGGGGTGGCCGACGCGGTCGGGGCCACGTACCCGAGGTCGCGCACGATCTGCGCCTGCGCTGCGTCACCCTCGACGTCCGTCCACCACAGCTGCCAGACGAGGAACCCGAGCAGCAGCACGCCGAGCGTGATGAGGAGCTCGCCGAGCACGCCGACCACGCCGTACGCGAGACCCGCGCCGCGCCGCGCGCGGGGCGGGCGGGCGTGCGCCGCGCGTCGCCCGGGCGTCGTCGCGGCCGTCACCGGGCACCGTCCCCGGGCGTGCGTGCCGCGCCGGCCGTCGCCGGCGGCGTCGCGTCGCCCCCGGGCAGGACGTCGACGTCGTCGGGGACCTGCGCCCACCTCAGCTCGGTCGCGCCGGAGTAGGCCGGCAGCTCGAGGCGGTCCTTGCTCTCGACGTGCCAGCCGAGCCCGAGCTCGCCGGACTGCCGGACGTAGGTGCGGACGGCGGCGTCGTCCTCGAGCGCGGCCCGCAGCCGGTCGGGGTCGCCCACGGCGGTGACGACGAACGGCGGCGAGTACATGCGCCCGTGCAGCCGCAGCACGTTGCCCTGGCACTGCACGCCCGTCGTCGCCACGACGCGCTGGTCCATGAGACCCATGGCTTCGGCACCCCCCGCCCACAGCGCGTTCATGACGGTCTGGATGTCCTCCTGGTGCACCACCAGCAGGTCCGCCCGGACGTCGTCCCGGCGTGCGTCCGCCGGAGCGTCGTCGAGCTGGATCACCAGGCCCCTGCCCGTCACGGGCGTGGCGCCGCCCTCGACGAGCTCGGCCGGCTGCGGCTGGGCGCCCGGGCGCCCGGCGAGCGCGTCCTGCTCGGCCGTGAGCTCCAGCACCTGCGCCCGGAGCGCGTCGACCTCGCCCGAGAGCCGCTCGACGTTCGCTCCCTGCTGCTGCGTGAGCTCGGCGAGGTTCTGCGGGTGGCGTCCGTCGCCCGCCTCGGAGGCCCGCGCGTTCACCGTGAAGAGCAGACCCGAGAGGCCGAGGACGAGGCCCACGGCGACGGCGCCGCGGCGCATGCCGGCCACGCGCGCGCGTGG
>JAEYNO010000184.1 GCA_023412515.1 Actinomycetes bacterium | reverse complement strand
ACCTCGCGCGCTCGCCCGCGTCGCGCGCGGCCGCGGCCGGCGTGCGCCTGGGCGAGCCGCTGGGCTCGCTCGACGAGCTGCGCGCCGCCATGACCGCCGCCCGCGAGCTCGTCGACGCCGACCCGGGGTTCGTCCTGCCGTCGTGGCAGGCGTGGCTCGTGGTGCCCGACGAGGTCGAGTTCTGGCAGGGCAGCGCCGACCGTGCGCACGTGCGCCTCGTCTACCGCCGCGACGACGCGGGCTGGAGCCACCGCCTCGTGTGGCCGTGACCCGCGGCGCCGCCGGTCGCCCGGCGGTGACCCCGGTCACGCGGCCCGCGGTGCTAGCCTCGGCCGCATGACGACGACCCCCGGTGAGCTCCTCACCGCCGCGTGTCGTCCCTGTCGTCGCTGTCGCTGAGGGCTCTCCTCACCGACCGGACCGCTCCGGTCCCGCGCGTGCCTCTCTCCCGGCCGCGCCGCGCTCGTTCGTCGAGCGCCACCCCCCGCCCCGGGGCACGCTGGTCCCGGGCCCCCGCCCCGGCGTCGACCACCGGCGCCACCCTCCGAAAGGTCCCCCCATGTCCCGCACGCCCCGTCGCCTGCTCGCCGCCTCCGTCCTGCTCGCCGTGGGGGCGCTCGCGGCCTGCTCCTCCGGTGACGCCCCGGGCGGCGGGGCGTCCGCGTCGGCCGGGGGCGACGTGCTGCGCGTCGGCACCGAGGGCACGTACTCGCCGTTCACGTTCCACGACGCGAGCGGCGAGCTCACGGGGTACGACGTCGAGGTGATCACGGCGGTCGCCGACGAGCTCGGCATGTCGGTCGAGTTCTCCGAGACCACGTGGGACTCGATCTTCGCGGGCCTCGAGGCGAAGCGGTACGACGTCGTCGCCAACCAGGTGACGATCACCGACGAGCGCAAGGGCAAGTACGACCTGTCCGCGCCGTACACGACCTCGACGGGCGTCGCCGTCGTGGCCGCCGACGACACGAGCATCACGTCCCTCGCCGACGTCAGCGGCAAGACCGCCGCGCAGTCCGCGACGTCGAACTGGTCGCAGGTCGCGCGCGACGCCGGCGCGCAGGTCGAGTCGGTCGAGGGCCTCACGCAGGCCATGGCGCTGCTCAAGCAGGGGCGCATCGACGTCACGTTCAACGACGACCTCGCGGTGCTCGACTACCTCAAGTCCTCGGGCGACACGTCGGTGAAGATCGCGTTCGAGACCGGCGACACGGTCGAGCAGGCGTTCGCGCTGCGCAAGGACTCGGACCTGACCCCGAAGATCGACGAGGCGCTCGCGACGCTCCGTGCCGACGGCACGCTCGCGACGATCTCCGAGAAGTGGTTCGGCCAGGACGTCTCGCAGTGACGCCGCACGGGCCGGCGGACGAGCGGGCGGGGGAGCGGGTGCGGTGACCTCGGGCACCTGGGACCTCGTGCTGTCGTCGATCGGGCCGCTGCTGTCGGGCGCGGTCCGCGGCACGATCCCGCTCACCCTGATCTCGTTCGCCGTCGGCCTCGTGCTGGCGCTGCTCGTCGCGCTCGCGCGGCTGTCGCGGCGGCGCGTCGTGTCGGGCCTGGCCCGCGCGTACGTGTCGGTGATCCGCGGCACGCCGCTGCTCGTGCAGCTGTTCATCATCTTCTACGCACTGCCGTCGCTGGGGATCGTCATCGACCCGTTCCCGTCGGCGGTCGTCGCGTTCTCGCTGAACGTCGGCGGGTACGCCGCCGAGATCATCCGCGCGGCGATCCTCTCGGTGCCGAAGGGGCAGTGGGAGGCCGCCGCGACCATCGGGCTGGACCACACCCTGACGCTGCGGCGCGTGGTGCTGCCGCAGGCCGTGCGCGTGGCCGTCCCGCCGCTGTCCAACACGTTCATCTCGCTGGTCAAGGACACGTCGCTGGCCTCGACGATCATGGTGACCGAGCTGCTGCGCAAGGCGCAGGAGATCGCGGCGCCGACGTACGAGTTCATGGCGCTGTACTCGCTGGCCGCGGTGATCTACTGGCTCATCTGCCTGGTGCTGTCGAGCGCGCAGGCCCGCCTCGAGCGCCGGCTCGACCGGTTCGTGGCGCGATGAGCCGCGCGAGGGAGGAGGGCGCCGTGACGGACGGCACCGGCAGCACCGGCTCGACGGGGGACGCCCGCCCCCTGGTCGAGGTGCGGGGGCTGACCAAGTCGTTCGGGGACCTGCACGTGCTGCGCGGCATCGACCTCACGGTCGCGCGCGGCAGCGTGACCGTGCTCATCGGGCCCTCGGGGTCCGGCAAGACGACGCTGCTGCGCTGCCTCAACTCGCTCGAGGTGCCCGAGGCCGGCACGGTCCGCGTCGACGACGTCGAGGTCGACATGGCCGCGCGCCCCTCGCCCGCGCTGCTGCGCCGCCTGCGCGCGACGTCCGGCATGGTGTTCCAGTCGCACCAGCTGTTCCCGCACCGCACCGCGCTGCAGAACGTCACCGAGGGTCCCGTCTACGCCCAGCGTCGCCCGCGCGCGCAGGTCGAGGCGGAGGCGACGGCGCTGCTCGCGAAGGTGGGGCTCGCCGACAAGGCGGGCGCCTACCCGCACGAGCTGTCGGGCGGTCAGCAGCAGCGCGTCGGCATCGCCCGCGCGCTCGCGCTGCGGCCGCGGCTCCTGCTGTTCGACGAGCCGACGTCGGCGCTCGACCCCGAGACCGTCGGCGAGGTGCTGTCGGTCATGCGCGACCTCGCGGCCGAGGGCTGGACGATGGTCGTCGTGACGCACGAGATCCGGTTCGCTCGGCAGGTCGCCGACCACGTGATGTTCATGGACGGCGGCGTCGTCGTGGAGGAGGGGCGGCCCGGCGACGTGCTGGGCGACCCGCGCCAGGAGCGCACGCGCCGGTTCCTGCAGCGGATCCTCGACCCGCTCTGAGGGGTACGCGGGGACGGGTCAGCGGCTGGTGCCGTCCGCGGCCGGCGCGGCGTCCCGGCGCGGCGGCAGCGCGTCGGGCGCGACG
>JAEYNO010000181.1 GCA_023412515.1 Actinomycetes bacterium | reverse complement strand
GCGGACGAGTCCGCGCGCGGACGCCGCGTGCTGGCCCTCACGCGCAGCGCGGCGCCGCTGGAGGGCACGGCGCTGCCCGCCGGGCTGACCGCGGTGGCGCTGGTCGTGCTCGACCAGCGGGTGCGGCCCGAGGCGGCCGGCACGCTGCGGTTCTTCGAGGAGCAGGGCGTCACGCTCAAGGTGATCTCGGGCGACGCGCCGGTGGCGGTCGCGGCCGTCGCCGAGCAGGTGGGGCTCTCCCACGCGCACGACACCGTCGACGGCGGCCGGCTGCCCACCGACCCCGACGAGCTCGGGCGCGTCGCCGACGGGGCCGCCGTGTTCGGCCGGGTGCGCCCCGACCAGAAGCGCGAGCTGGTCCGCGCGCTCGCCGCGCGCGGCCGCACCGTGGCGATGACCGGCGACGGCGTCAACGACGTGCTGGCGATGAAGGAGGCCGACGTCGGCGTCGCGATGGGCAGCGGCAGCCCGGCGGCGCGGGCCGTCGCGCGCCTCGTGCTGCTGGACTCGTCGTTCGCGACGCTGCCGTTCGTCGTCGCCGAGGGGCGCCGCGTGGTCGCGAACATCGAGCGCGTCGCGACGCTGTTCCTGTCCAAGACCGTGTACTCGGTGCTGCTGGCCCTGGTGGTCGCGCTGACCGCGCTGCCGTTCCCGCTGCTGCCGCGCCACGTCACGCTCATCGCGTGGTTCACGATCGGCATCCCGGCCGCGGTGCTCGCGCTCGCGCCCAACCGCGAGCCCGCGCGGGACGGGTTCGTCACTCGCGTGCTGGCCGCCGCGGTGCCCGGCGGCGTGGCCGTGGCCGTGGCCGCGTACGGCGCGTACGCGGTCGCGCGGTCGGTGATCGGCACGGGCGCGGCGCACACGGTGCCGACCTCGACGGCCGCGTTCCTCGCGCTCGTCGTGGTGGCCTTCGACATCCTCGTCGACGTCGCGCGGCCGCTGCGGCCGTGGAAGGTCGCGCTCGTGACCGCGATGGTCGGGGCGATGACGGCGGTCGTCGCGCTGCCGCTCGGGCAGCGGCTGTTCCAGCTCGACCCGACCGACCCGCGCGTGCTGCTCGTGGCGGGCGGTGGGGCCGCGGTCGGCGTGGTGCTGCGCCGCGTGCTGCGGGTCGCGGTCCGGGCGTGGGCGGCCCGGCGGGCGGCGGGTGCGCCGGGCGCACCCGCGCGCCCCTGATGTGGGAGGTTGTCGACCGTGAGCGACCCCCGCCCCGGCCTGCCCGGCCTGTTCCCCGGCAAGCACTTCATCAGCACGGTCCTCGAGGCGCTCGAGACCAAGACGACGATGTCCGGCGCCCTCGGGCGGCGCTACCTCATGCGCGCCGCGATGGCGGGGATCATCATCGGGCTGCTCTACGGCGCGCACTACGCCGTGATCGCGGCGTTCGACGCCATCGTGCTGGGCGGGACGTCGCTGTACCCGCTCGGGCGCATCGCCGGGGCGCTGACGTTCGGCTGGGCGCTCGTCTTCATCTACTACTCGCGGTCCGAGCTGCTGACGTCGAACATGATGATCGTCACGATCGGCGCCTACCACCGGCGCACGTCGTGGGTGCGCGCCGCCCGGCTGCTGGGGCTGTGCTACCTCGGCAACCTGGTCGGCGGCCTGCTCGTCGCGGTGTTCGTGCGGTTCTCCACGCTCGCCGAGGGCGCCGCGCTCGAGCAGATGGTCGGCGCGGTCGAGCACAAGCTCGCGTACGTCGCGGACGGGCCGACCGGCTGGGTGGACCTGCTGGTGCGGGCCGTGCTGTGCAACTTCTGCATCAACCTCGCGATGCTGCTCGTCTACAACGGGCTCATCAAGGAGGACCTCACCAAGTCGCTCGTCATGATCGTCGCGGTGTTCATCTTCGCGTTCCTCGGCCTGGAGCACTCGGTGGCCAACACGGTGCTGTTCGCGATCGTCGGCCTGCGCGAGGGCCTCGACCTGGGGCTCGCGGCCGGCAACCTCGGCCTGGCGCTGCTCGGCAACTTCCTGGGCGGCGGCCTGCTCATCGGCCTGTACTACGCCTACGTCAACGACGACTCGCGCTGGCTCAAGGAGCACCCGCCGGAGGACTGACACCCGTCGCTTGACCTTGACGTCGCGTCAACTCCTACCGTGGAGCAGGTCCACGAACGGAGCACCACGAGGAGGAGCCGTGGAGGCGTCGATCCAGGAGGTCGCCCGGCTGACCGGCACGACCAGCCGCACGTTGCGTCACTACGACGCGATCGGGCTGCTGGCCCCCAGCCGCGTCGGCGACAACGGGTACCGCTGGTACGACGACGACGCGCTCGTGCGCCTGCAGCGCATCCTGCTGCTGCGCGACCTCGGGCTCGGCCTGGGCGAGATCGGCCGCGTGCTCGACCGCGAGACCGACGAGGAGGCGGCGCTGCGCCGGCACCTCGCGTGGCTCGCGGCCGAGCAGGACCGCCTCGCCCGGCAGGCCGCGTCGGTGCGCCGGACGCTGTCCGCACGACGAGGAAGGAGCACACCCGTGCTCGAGGAGATGTTCGACGGCTTCGACCACAGCGAGCACCGCGAGGAGGTGACGGAGCGCTGGGGCGCCGACGCGTACGCGACCGGCGACACCTGGTGGCGGAGCATGAGCGACGACGAGCGCACCGGCTGGCAGGAGCGGTCCGCCGCGCTGGCCCGCGACTGGGCCGCCGCCGCGGCCCGCGGCACCGACCCCGGGTCCGACGAGGCGCAGGAGCTCGCGCGGCGGCACGTCGCCTGGCTCGCGTCCGTGCCCGGCACGCCCGGGCACGGCGGCACGCCGGTGCGGGAGTACGTCACGGGGCTGGCCGACATGTACGTGGCCGACCCGCGCTTCGCGCGCCACTACGGCGACGACGAGGCCGGTGCGGCGTTCGTGCGGGACGCGCTGCACGCGTACGCCGCACGGCACCTCTGACGAGACGCCCGGCCGTCCGGCACGCACGCGCCGGACGGCCGGGCGCTCACGCGCTGCGCAGCGAGTCCTGCCACTGGCGGTGCAGCTCGGCGAACCGGCCGCCGGCCGCGACGAGCTCCGCGGGGCTGCCGTCCTCGGTGACGCGACCGCCGTCGACCACGAGCACGCGATCGGCGTGCATGACCGTCGACAGCCGGTGCGCGATGACGACCGCCGTGCGGCCCGTGAGCAGCGTGCGCAGACCGTCCTGCACGAGCTGCTCGCCGGGGATGTCGAGCGAGCTCGTCGCCTCGTCGAGCACGAGCACCGCCGGGTCGGCGAGGAACGCGCGCGCGAACGACACGAGCTGGCGCTGCCCGGCCGACAGGCGCACGCCGCGCGTGTCCACCTCGGTGTCGTACCCGTCGGGCAGCGACGCGACGAGGTCGTGCACGCCCACCGCGCGGGCCGCGGCCTCGATCTCGGCGCGCGTCGCCCCGGGGCGCCCGAGCGCGATGTTCGCCGCGACCGACCCGGAGAACAGGTACGCCTCCTGCGTGACCATGACCATCGCGGTCCGCAGGTCGCGCGGGTCGACGTCACGCAGGTCGACGCCGTCGAGCAGCACGGCGCCCTCGCGCGGGTCGTAGAACCGCGCGAGCAGCTTCGCGACCGTCGACTTGCCGGCGCCCGTCTCCCCCACGAGCGCGACGGTCTGCCCCGCGGGCACGTGGAGGTCCAGGCGCGGCAGCACGCTGGGCCCGTCGCGGTACCCGAACTCGACGCCCGCGAACCGCACGTCGCCCGCGGGCTCGCGCAGCCGCACGGGCCGCACCGGGTCCGGCACGGTCGGCTCCTGCGCGAGCAGGCCCGAGAGCTTCTCGAGCGCCGCGGTCGCGGACTGGAACGAGTTGTAGAACATGCCGATCTGCGCGAGCGGCGCGAAGAACCGCCGCGCGTACAGCACGGCCGCCACGAGCACGCCGACGTCGAGCGCGCCGTCGAGCACGCGCAGCCCGCCCACCAGCAGCACGGCCGCGACCGTCACGTTGCCGATGAGCACCAGGCCCGTGTCGAACACGCCGTTGACGCGGATCGCCTCGGCGTTCGCGGCGCGGTACTCCTCGGCCTCCGCCTCGTAGACCTGCGCGACCTGCCGCTCGCGGCGGAACGCCTGCACCGCGCGGATGCCCGTCATGGTCTCGACGAACCGCACGATCACCCGCGCGACGGCCGTGCGGCTGCGCCGGTACTGCGCCTGCGACCGCACCTGGAACCAGCGGGTCAGCACGACGCCGGGCACCACCGCGACCAGCAGCACCAGGCCGCTGCGCCAGTCGAGCAGCACGAGGCCCGTCGCGGTGAACACCATGGCGAGCCCGCTCGCGGCGAGCGTCGTCACGCCCCCGTCGAGCAGCTCGCGCAGCGCGTCGAGGTCGGACGTCTGGCGCGAGATGATCCGGCCCGACGTGTACCGCTCGTGGAACTCCAGGCTCAGGCGCTGCGTGTGCCGGAACACGCGCCGCCGCAGGTCCAGGAGCACGGCCTGGCTCACGGTCGCCGCCATTCGCACGGTCGCGGCGGTGAACACGCCCGCGACGAGTGCGGTGACCGCGTACCCTCCCGCGACCAGCAGCAACGGGCGCGCGTCGCCCGCACGCAGCGCCGGCAGGCCGCGGTCGATGCCGACCGCGACGAGCGCGGGCCCGGCGACCAGCGCGAGCTGCGCGACCACCACGACGAGGGCCGTGAGCCACGCGCGGCGCGCGACGGGGCGCAGCAGCGACCGCAGGAGGCCCAGGGAGCGGGCGCGGACCTGCGCGGGCGTCAGCCCGGCGTCGTGGTCGTCGACCTCGGGCGTGCGCGGTGCCGTGGTGGTCATCGCGGCACCTCCCCCGCGGCGACGCGGTCGGTGCCCGGGCCGGCGTCGTCCGCCGACGCGGCGTCGGGCGCCGGCCCGTCGTCGTCCTGGGCCGTCAGCACGTACCGGTAGTGCGGGTGCGTCGCGAGCAGGTCGGCGTGCCGGCCGACCCCGGTCACGCGCCCGTCCTCGAGCACCGCGACGCGGTCGGCGAGCGCGACCGTCGACGTGCGGTGCGCGACCACGAGCGTCGTGGTGCCCGCGAGCACGTGCCGCAGCCCGTCGGTGACCTCGGCCTCGGTGGCCACGTCGAGCGCGGACAGCGGGTCGTCGAGCACGAGCACGCGCGGGCGGCCCACGATCGCGCGCGCGAGCGCGACGCGCTGCCGCTGCCCGCCGGACAGGCTCATGCCCTCCTCGCCGATCACGGTGTCGACGCCCCGCGGCAGGCGGTGCACGAACCCGGCGCGCGCGACGTCGAGCGCGACCCGCACGAGCTCGTCGGCCTCGGCGTCGGGCATCGTCGCGAGCCGCTCGACCGGCACGCCCATGAGGACGTTCTCGCGCACGGACGCCGAGAACAGGATCGGGTCCTCGAACGCGACCGCGACCGCGCCGCGCAGGTCGTGGCGCGTGAGGTCGCGCACGTCGACGCCGTCGAGCAGCACCGCGCCGCCGGTGACGTCGTACAGGCGCGGCACGAGCTGCAGGAGCGTCGTCTTGCCGCTGCCCGTCAGGCCCACGAGCGCGGTCGTCGTCCCCGGCTCGAGCACCAGGTCGACGCCGTCGAGCACCGCGCGGTCGCCGTGCGCGAACCGCACGTCGCGCAGCTCGACGCGCGAGCCGTGCGCGGGTGCGGGCGGCAGCGCGGCGGGCGCCGCGGGGTCCGCGAGCGCGGGCACGGCGTCCATGACGTCGAGGTAGCGGTCGGTGCCGGCGCGCGCGTCGAGCGTCATCGCGAGCAGCTGGCCGAGGCTCTCGACGGGCCTGGTCATGACCGCGGCGGTCGCGAAGAACGCGACGAGCGCGCCGATGCTCACGCGGTCGGACGCCGCGAGCCACACGCCCAGGCCGAGCGCGACCGCGAGCGTCGTCTCGGGGATCCACGCGAGCGCGAACGACATGCGCGACTGCGCGCGCGCCTTGTCGAGCTCGGTGCCGCGCAGCTCGTCGGCCTGCCGCACGAAGTCGTCGAGCGCGTCGTCGCCGCGGCCGAACGCCTTGAGCACGCGGATGCCGTGCACCGACTCCTCGACGCTCGTCGCGAGGTCGCCCGCCTGGTCGCGCGCGCGCCGCGCGACCACCTTGTAGTCCTGCCGGAACCGGAAGCCGAGCCAGATCACCGGCACCGCGCCCGCGAGGTACACCAGGCCCAGCAGCGGCGTGGTGACGAGCAGCAGCGCGGCCCCCACCACGACCGTGGTCGCCGAGACCACGAGCTGCACGAGCCCGAAGACCATCCACCGGCGCACGAGGTGCAGGTCCCCCATCGACCGCTGCAGCAGCTGCCCGCCGGCCCGCCGGTCGTGGAACGCGACGGGCAGGTCGAGCAGGTGCCGGAAGAGGTCGGTCCGCATGGTGCGCTCGACGCTCGTGCCGGGCGTCGCGATGAGCGCGCGCCGGCACCACACGAGGAACGCCTCGAGGACCCCGAGCGCGAGCACCAGCAGCGCGGCGTGCACGACGGCGGTGCGGGACCCGTCGGTCAGCAGCGGGCCGTTGACGACCCCGCGCAGCACCTGCGGCACCGCGAGCGCGAGCAGGCTCGCGACGAGCGTGGCGCTGCCGCCCGCGACGACGCGCGGCAGCGCGGGCCGTGCCCACCGCACGAGGCGCAGCAGGGCGCGCGTCGTGGAGGTCTCGCGGGGGGGCACCCGGTCAGCCTAGGTCGGTGCGCCGACACCGCACCCGGAGCGGGCCGGGCGTCGCGCGCTGCGGGCCGGACCGCGCAGGACCGCGTGCCCGGTCGCGCGTCAGACGCCCGTGCGGGCGATCGTCGTGTTGTTGGCCTGCGCGCGCGGGCGCACGACCAGCAGGTCGACGTTGACGTGCGGCGGGCGCGACAGGCTCCACGCGATCGTGTCCGCGACGTCCTCGGCGACGAGCGGCTGGTAGCCCTCGTAGACCTGCGCGGCGCGCTCGGCGTCGCCGCCGAACCGCACCAGGGAGAACTCCTCGGTCGCGACCGCGCCCGGGGCGATCTCGACGACGCGGATCGGCTCGCCGACCAGCTCCCACCGCAGCGTGGTGGCGAGCATGCGCTCGGCGTGCTTGGCGCCCGTGTACCCGGCGCCGCCCGGGTAGGCGCCGTGCGCGGCGGTCGACGTGACGACGACGACGTCGCCCGCGCCGCGCTCGCGCAGCAGCGGCAGCACGCCCTGCACGACGCGCAGCGTGCCGAGCACGTTGAGCTCGTACATCGAGCGCCACTGCTCGAGGTCGCCGTGCTCGACCGTGTCCTGCCCGAGCGCGCCGCCCGCGTTGTTGACGACCGCGTCGAGCCCGCCGGTGTCCCGCACGTGCGCGACGAGCGCGGCCACGTCGGCGTCGCGCGTGAGGTCGGCCACGACGGTGTCCGCGCCGGTCTCGCGCGCGAGCGCCGCGAGCCGGTC
>JAEYNO010000180.1 GCA_023412515.1 Actinomycetes bacterium | reverse complement strand
GGTGACGTCGCGGTGTCGCTCGGCACGTCGGGCGTCGTCTCCGCGGTGGCCGCCGCGCCGACGGCCGACGGCTCCGGCCTCGTCACGGGCTTCGCGGACGCGACCGGGTCCTACCTGCCGCTCGCGTGCACGCTCAACGCGTCGCGCGTGCTCGACGCCGCGGCCCGCATGCTGGGCGTCGACCACGCGGGTCTGTCGCGCCTCGCGCTGTCGGCCCCCTCGGGCGCCGACGGCCTCGTGCACATCCCGTACCTCGAGGGTGAGCGCACGCCCAACAAGCCCCTGGCCACGGGGGCGCTGCACGGCATGCGCCTGGCCAACACGACGCCCGCGCACCTCGCGCGCGCGGCCGTCGAGGGCATGCTCTGCTCGCTGGCCGACGGCATCGACGCGCTGCGCGCGGTCGGCGTGCCGGTCGAGCGCGTCTTCCTCATCGGCGGCGGCGCGCAGTCCGAGGCCGTGCGGCACGTGCTGCCGGGCATCCTCGGCCTCGACGTGCAGGTCCCGACGCCCGGCGAGTACGTCGCCGACGGCGCCGCCCGCCAGGCCGCATGGGTGCTGTCCGGCCAGGACGCGCCGCCCGCGTGGTCGGCGTCGACCGGCGCCGAGGTCATGACCGGCACGCCCGAGCCGCACGTGCGCGCGCAGTACGCGGCCGCCCGCGAGCTCACGGTCGACCGCCCGGCCTGACCCGCGGACGACGAAGGGGCCGGCACCCGCGGGTGCCGGCCCCTTCGTGCTGCGTCACGACCCCCTGGGCGACGCGGCGACGCTCACTGGGCGTCGTCGTAGGCCTTCTTGACCTCGGCCGAGATGCGGCCGCGCTCGGAGACCTGGTAGCCGTTGGCCTTCGCCCACTCACGGATCTGCTGCGCCTCGTTCGAGCGCGCCGAGCGCGACGACGTGGAGGCGGCGCGGCCCGCCGACCGGCCCGAGGAGCGACCGCTGACCTTGCGGGCGTTGGCGACCCACTGCGCGAACGCGTCGCGCAGCTTCGCGGCGTTCTGAGACGTGAGGTCGATCTCGTACGTCACGCCGTCGAGACCGAACGTGACGGTCTCGTCCGCCGTCCCGCCGTCGACGTCGTCGACCAGCAGGACCTGCACCTTCTGTGCCATGAATGCTCCCGGACAATGGGGGATTTGAGCTGACGCGCTCACTGTCTCACCCGACATTGAGCGCGTCAAACGCTACCCTCGAATTACCGGGGTTCTGTGCCCGGGCTGTGCTCGTGCTCGGCGTCCATCCGAGCGATCGCCTGCCGCTCGGAGCGGTCGGCGTTGATGATCGCCCGCATCGAGAACCAGAAGATCAGCCCGACGCCGATCGACGGCAGCAAGGCTGCCAGAACTGCACCCCAGTCGTTCACGGACCCTCCAGCGGTGACAACGTCAGACCTGCGGCTTCACGAGAGGGAATGGGATGGTGTCACGAATACCGTGACCCGTCATCGCGATGAGCAGCCGGTCCACACCCATCCCCATGCCGCCCGACGGCGGCATCGCGTGCTCCATCGCGGCGAGGAAGTCCTCGTCGATGCGCATGGCCTCGTCGTCCCCGCGGGCCGCGAGCAGCGCCTGCGCCTCGAAGCGCTCGCGCTGCACCACGGGGTCGACGAGCTCGGAGTACGCGGTCGCGAGCTCCATGCCGCGCACGTACAGGTCCCACTTCTCGACCAGACCGCGCTCGGTGCGGTGGTCGCGCGTGAGCGGCGACGTCTCGACCGGGAAGTCGCGGACGAACGTCGGCGCCCACAGCGTCGCGCCGACGTGGTGCTCCCACAGCTCCTCGACCATCTTGCCGTGGTTGCGCTGCGCGGGCGCGAGCTCGACCTCGGCGGCGTCGAGCAGCGCGAGCAGCCGCTCGTCGGACGTGTCGTGCGTGATCTCCTCGCCCAGCGCCTCGGACAGCGAGCCGTACATCGTCAGCGACGTCCACGTGCCGCCCAGGTCGTACTCGCTGCCGTCGGCGAGCGTCACGACGGTCGTGCCCAGCGCGTCGAGCGCGGCGGTCTGCACGAGGTCCTGCGTGAGGGCCGCCATGGTGTCGTAGTCGCCGTAGGCCTCGTACGCCTCGAGCATCGCGAACTCCGGCGAATGGGTCGAGTCGACGCCCTCGTTGCGGAAGTTCCGGTTGATCTCGAAGACCTTCTCGACGCCGCCGACGGCCGCGCGCTTGAGGAAGAGCTCCGGCGCGATCCGCAGGTACAGGTCGATGTCGAACGCGTTCATGTGCGTCTCGAACTGCCGCGCTGCGGCCCCCTCGGGGCGCACCTGCAGCATGGGGGTCTCGAGCTCCAGATATCCGCGGCGGTAGAAGTTCTCGCGCAAGGACCGCACGACGGCCGACCGCAGCCGCACCATCTCACGCGCACCCGGACGCACGATCAGATCGACGTAACGCTGCCGGACGCGCGCCTCCTCGGACATCTCGGTGCCCTCGTAGAGGTTCGGCAGCGGGCGGATCGACTTGGCGGCCATGCGCCATTCGTCGGCCATCACGGACAGCTCGCCGCGCCGCGAGGCGATGACGCGCCCGTGCACGAAGACGTGGTCGCCGAGGTCGACGTCGGCCTTGAACGCGGCCAGCGCCTCGGGGCCGACCTCCTTCTCGGAGAGCATCGCCTGCAGGCGCGTGCCGGCGCCGTCCTGCAGCGTCGCGAACGCGAGCTTGCCGGTGTTCCGCAGGAAGACCACGCGCCCGGCGACGCCCACGACGTCGTCCGTCTCGGTGCCCGGCTCGAGGTCGGGGTGCGCCGCGCGCACGTCCTCGATGGTGTGCGTGCGCGGCACCGACACCGGGTAGGCCTCGACGCCCGACGCGAGCAGCCGCTCGCGCTTGGACCGGCGCACGCGCATCTGCTCGGGGACGTCGTCCACGGCGGGCGTCGCCGCGTCGGCGGCGTTCGGGTCGGCGGGTGCGGTGCGTTCGGTCACCCCGGGATTCTACGGGCGCGCGCCGGGCTCCCCCGCGCCCGCGGCGCCGGGTGCGACCACCGAGCGCGGGTCGAGGTCGAGCGCGACGTCGAGGATCGGCGACGAGTGCGTGAGGGCGCCGACGGACAGGAAGTCGACGCCCGTGAGCGCGACCTCGCGCGCGCGCTCGAGCGTGAGGTTCCCCGTCGCCTCGAGGTCGACGTGCCCGGTGGCGGCCTCACGGGCCCGCACGCGCGCGACCGTCGCGGCCAGCACGTCGGTCGGCATGTTGTCGAGCAGCAGGAAGTCGGCGCCCGCGTCGAGCGCCTCGTCGGCCTGCTCGGGCCGGTCGACCTCGACCTGGACCGCGACGTCGGGGTGGCGCGCGCGCACCGCGCGGACGGCGGCCGCGACCGACCCCGCCGCGACCACGTGGTTGTCCTTGACCATCGCGACGTCGAACAGGCCCATGCGCTTGTTGGTGCCGCCGCCGCACCGCACGGCGTACTTCTCGAGCGCCCGCAGCCCCGGCGTCGTCTTGCGCGTGTCGAGCACCTGGGCACCCGTGCCCGCGAGCGCGCGGGTCCACCGGTGCGTGTGGGTCGCGACGCCCGACGCGCGCGAGACGAGGTTGAGCAGCGTCCGCTCGGCCACGAGCAGCACGTGCGTGGGGCCCGTCACGGTGGCGAGCACTGCGCCCGCGTCGACGACCGCGCCGTCGGCGACGTGCCACACGACGTCGGCGTGGGGCAGACCGAGCCGGTCGGCGACCTGGTCGAGCACCACCGGGACGACGACGAGACCCGCGACCGCGCCCGCGTCGCGCGCGACGACGTCGGCGCCACCGCGCGCCGCCCGGTCCACCGTCGACTGCGTCGTGACGTCCCGGCCGGGCGCGGCACCCAGGTCCTCGTCGAGCGCGGTCGCGACGAGGCGTGCGATCGCGGCCGCGTCGGGGCCCGGGTCGCCGGGCAGGACGGGCGAGAGCGGCCGGGCGGGGGCGGCAGGGGTGGGTGCGGCGG
>JAEYNO010000152.1 GCA_023412515.1 Actinomycetes bacterium | reverse complement strand
GAGCACGGGCCCGTGCGGCCGACGTGGTCGCACGGCTCGAGCGTCACCACGGCGGTCGCACCCCGCACGTCCGCGCCGCGCTCGCGGGCGTCCGCCAGGGCCGCGACCTCGGCGTGGGGCGTGCCCGCACCGCGGTGCCAGCCCTCCCCGAGGACCGTGCCGTCGGGCGCGAGCAGCACGCAGCCCACGCGCGGGTTGGGACCCAGCGGACCGCGCGACGCGAGCTCCAGCGCACGCGTCATCGCGGCCAGCTCGCACGGGCGGACGTCCGCCGTCGTCGTCGTCACCATGCCCGCACCTCCGTCGCCTCGACAGGCTCCGGGGTGCACGGGCGTACGACGCACCGTCACGGCGCGCGCAGGGGCGCACCGTGCACGCGTCTCCTCCCATCCGGACTTTCACCGTCGGTCCTGGAGTTCCACCAGGTCAACCGCTCGCCCCTCGCGGGGCTCACGGGTCGCGGACTGTCACCGCCGGCTCGGACTTTCACCGACCCCGGAGCACGTGTGTGTTCTGGAACGATGATGCCACAGCGGGCATTCCCGCCACGCGCCCCGTCCGGGACCGTCCGGAACGGCGCCGCGGGCGCCTCACGCCTCGGTCGTCGGGTGCTCCGCGAGCGACCGCAGCGCCGCGATCTCGGCCGCCACGTCGTCGGCGCCGTAGACCGCCGAGCCCGCCACGAACACGTTCGCCCCCGCGCGCGCGATCCGCCCGATCGTGTCGCGCGACACCCCGCCGTCCACCTGCACCCAGGTGTCCGCGCCCGCCGCGGCGATCGCCTCGCGCGTGCGCCGCACCTTCGCGAGCGTCCCCTCGATGAACGCCTGCCCGCCGAACCCCGGCTCGACCGTCATGACGAGCACCATGTCGACCTCCGCCAGCAGGTCGAGGAACGGCTCGACCGGCGTCGCCGGGCGCAGCGCCACCGACGCGCGCACGCCGCCCGCCCGCAGCTCGCGCGCGAGCCGCACCGGCGCCTGCGTCGCCTCCGCGTGGAACGTCACCGACCGCGCACCCGCCTCGGCGTACTGCGGCGCCCAGCGGTCCGCGTCCTCCACCATGAGGTGCACGTCGAGCGGCACCGGGCTCACCTCGGCGACCCGCCGCACCACCGGCAGGCCGATCGTCAGGTTCGGCACGAAGTGCTGGTCCATGACGTCGACGTGCGCGTAGTCCGCCGTCGCGATCCGCTGCAGGTCGCGCTCGAGGTTGACGAAGTCCGCGGACAGGATGCTCGGGTTGATCAGGACCGGTGCCACAGCCCCACCGTACCGACGCCGCGCAGCACCGGCGCGCCGCGTCCGCCCCGCGCGCGGCGCACCGCGTCAGAGCCGGCGCAGCAGCGTCAGGTGCATCGCGTCGGTGCCGTGCACGTGCGGCCACAGCTGCACGTCCTGCCGACCCTCGACCGGCTCCCACGACGGTGCCACCCCCGCGACCACCGGCGTCGCGTCCAGCACCTCGACGGACGTGCCCGCGCGCTGCGCGGCCCGCACCGCGTCGTGCACCACCAGCTGCGTCTCCGCCAGGTGCGGCGAGCACGTCACGTACCCCACCACGCCGCCAGGCCGCACCGCCGCGAACGCCGACGCCAGCAGCTCGCGCTGCAACGCGCTCAGCGTCGCGAGGTCCGCGGGCGTGCGCCGCCACCGCGACTCCGGCCGCCGCCGCAGCGCACCCAGCCCCGTGCACGGCGCGTCGAGCAGCACGCGGTCGTACGACCCCGGCTCGACCCGCCCGACCTCGCGACCGTCCCCGGTCCGCACCTCCTCGACCGCCGCCGACGGCACCGCCCGCAAGGACTGCTGCACCAGGCGCGCGCGGTGCGGCTGCACCTCGTTCGCGACCAGCCGCGCGCCCCGGCCCGCCGCCAGCGCGCCCAGCAGCGCGGCCTTGCCCCCCGGGCCCGCGCACAGGTCCAGCCACCGCTCGTCGGGCCCGTCCAGCGGCGCCTCGACCAGCGCGAGCGTCACGAGCTGCGAGCCCTCGTCCTGCACACCCGCACGCCCCTCGCGCACCGCGGTCGCCGCGCCCGGGTCCCCGCTGCGCAGCACGAGCGCGGTCGGCACCAGACCCGCCGGCGCGACCTCCGCCTGCTCCGCGAGCTCGGCGGGCTCGACCAGGCCCGGCCGGGCCACGAGCGTCACGCGCGGCGGCGCGTTGTCCGCCGCGAGCAGCGCGGGCAGCTCGTCCGCCGGCCGCCCCGAGCCCACGAGCGCCTCCCGCAACGACCGCACCACCCACGCCGGGTGGCTCTCGACCGCCGCGAGCCGGGCGACCGCGTCCGTCCCGTCCGGGTCGGCGCCGTCGCCGACCACCACGAGCCACTCCTCGAGGGGCCGCTCGGACACCCGGCGCAGCACCGCGTTGACGAACTGCGCGGCACCGGCGCCGACGCGCTCGCGGGCGAGCGCGACCGTCTCGGACACCGCGGCGTGCGACGGCACGCGCATGCCGAGGATCTGGTGCGCGCCGAGGCGCAGCACGTCGAGCACCGGGCCGTCGACCTGGTCGAGCGGGCGCGACGACGCGTGCGCGAGCACGGCGTCGTACCGTCCGCGCAGGCGCAGCGTGCCGTACGCGAGCTCGGTCGCGAAGCCCGCGTCCCGGCCCGTGACGCCCCGCTCGCGCAGCAGCGGCGGCAGCACGAGGTTCGCGTACGCGTCGGAGTCCGCGACGGCCCGCAGCGCGTCGAACGCGGCGCCCCGGGCCTGGTC
>JAEYNO010000106.1 GCA_023412515.1 Actinomycetes bacterium | reverse complement strand
GGGTAGCCGTGGGCCGCGACGACCACGGTCACGGCCGCGTCGGCGCGCCAGTGCAGCGGGGGCAGCTCGCCCAGGCGGCCCTGCGCGGCGGCGAGCAGCACGCCCGCGAGCGCCGCGACGCCCCAGCCGCCCCAGCCCGTGACGGCCAGGTCCGGCGTCGGGGCGGGGGTCGCGGTCGGGGTCGGGGTCGGTGCGGGCGTCGGCCCGGCGGGCGCGTCGACGTACGTCACGCGCACGAGCGCCTCGGTCGTGTTGCCCTCGACGTCGAAGACCCGGTACCGCACGGGCGTCGGGTCGCCGCCGAACCCGGCGACGGGCGTGAACGTGACCGCCCCCGTCGTGGGGTCGACGGTCCAGGTGCCCTCGCCGTCCACGACGAGCGTCGTGACGGGCTCGCCGTCGGCGTCGAGCAGCCGGACCGACGTCGGGTCGAGCGCGCCGCGGTCGTTGCCGACCACGTCGACCGTCACGGCGGTGCCGCGCACGTTGCCCTCGTCCACGTCGTCCGCGGCCTGCGGCAGGAACGTCACGACGAGCCGGGCGCCCGTCGTGCCGCCCGCGGCGTCCGACACCTCGTACCGCTGGGGCGTCGGGTTGCCGTCGTAGCCGTCCTCCGGGGTGAACGTCACCTCGCCGGTCGTGGGGTCGACCGTCCAGGTGCCCTCGCCGGGGACGCGCAGGGTCGTGACGCGGTCGCCGGTCGCGGGGTCGACGAGCCGCAGCGTGGCGGGGTCGAGGTCGCCCGCGTCGTTGCCGAGCGGGTCGAGCACGACCGGCCGGCCCAGCTCGTTGCCGTGCCGCGCGTCGTCGGTCGCCTCCGGCTGGTACGTGACCGTGACCTGCGCGCCCGTGGTGTCGCCGGTCGAGTCGGTGACGACGTAGCGCACGGGCGTCGGGTTGCCGACGTAGCCGTCCTGCGGCGTGAAGGTCACGGCGCCGGTGGTCGGGTCGACGGTCCAGGTGCCCTGGCCGGGGACCTCGAGCGTCGTGACCCGGCGGTCGCCGTCGACGAGCCGCACGGTGGTCGGGTCGAGGTCACCGGTGTCGTTGCCGAGGACGTCGACGGTCACGGCGGTGCCGAGCGGGTTGTCGAGGTCGGCGTCGTCCGTCGCGTCCGGCACGTAGCCGACCGTGACGGTGGCGGCGACGGTGTCGCCCGTGCTGTCCGTGACCTCGTAGGTCACCGGGGTCGGGTCGACCAGGAAGCCGTCCTGCGGCGTGAACGTCACCTCACCGGTCGCGGGGTCGACGTCCCACGTGCCCTCGCCGGGCACGACCAGGCGCGTCACGCGGTCCTCGCCGTCGACGAGCCGCACGCTCGACGCGTCCAGGTCGCCCGTGTCGTTCGCGAGCACGTCGACCGTCACGGTCGTGCCGATCGCGTGGCCGAGCGACGAGTCGTCGGCCGCCTCCGGCAGGTACGTCACGACGACGACGGCCGTCGCGGTCTGGCCGTGGGTGTCGCTCACGCGGTACGTCACGGGCGTCGGGTCGACGAGGAAGCCGGCCTCGGGCGTGAACGTCAGCGCACCGGTCGTGGTGTCGACCGTCCACGTGCCCTCGCCGGGCACGACGAGCTCGGTGCCCAGGGAGACGCCGCGGTCGGCGTCCCAGAGCACGACGCTCGCGGGGTCGAGGTCGCCGCTGGGGGCGGAGTCGTTGCCCAGGACGGGCACGGTCACGGGGTCGCCGATGCGGTTGCCGTGGTCCTCGTCGTCGGTGGCGACCGGCGGGCCGATCACCGTGACGGTGCTGGTCGCGGAGTTGTCGTCCTGGTCGCCGCGGTCCACGACGCTCGCGACGTTGGTCAGCGCGGTGCCGGGGGCGTCGGTGACCCGCTGCGTGTAGACGACCGTGAGCGTCTCGTCGACGTCGAGCCCGCGCACGCCGTCGGCCGCACCGCCCAGCGGTGCGAACGGGCGCGCGCACGTGAGCGCCGCGGGCATGGCCGCACCGGCCGTCGCGTCGCACACGAGCGGGCCGCGCTCGAGCTGCTCGTTGCCGCCGCCGGTGACGGTCGCGGACGCGAACGTCGCCCCGGCGCCCGGCAGGGTGTCGCGGAGCACCACGACGTCGCCGCGCGTCATCGCCTGCGGGCCAGCGTTGCGGACGGTGACCGTCCAGGTGATCGTGCTGCCCACGGGCGCGAGGTCGGGCGACGCGGCGGGCGCGCCGTCGACGACGGCGGTCTTGGTGACGGCCAGGTCGTAGGCGCACTCGACCCAGTCGAGCGTGATGGACCCGTCGGTGCCGTTGCCGGTGCCGGTCTGGCGGCCCGTCGCGGTCGCCGTCACGGCGCGCGCGGTGGCGGCCACGAGGCTCGAGCCGCCGCCCCCGCCGCCGCCGGCCACCGTGGTCAGGCCGTTGTCCTGGTTCTTGATGGTGGTCGACGCGCCGCCGCCGGCACGCCCAGGCCATGCTGGCGGGCACCGACGGCGTAGGCTCCGCCCCAGACCAGCGCCACCGCCGCGGCCAGGACGCCGGGCCGCACGGCCGCGCCA
>JAEYNO010000104.1 GCA_023412515.1 Actinomycetes bacterium | reverse complement strand
ACGACGAGCCGGCGAGGCCCGCGAGCGCCGAGCGCAGCATCTTGCGGCGCTGCGCGAACGCCGCGTCGACGACCGCGAAGACCTCGGTGCGCGCGACGGTCGTGCTCGGCGGTTCGCGGCGGTCGAGCCGCACGAGCGCCGAGTCGACGTTCGGCGCGGGCCAGAACACGGCCCGCCCGACGGTCGCGGTGCGCCGGGCCGCGGCGTACCACGCGGTCTTCACCGACGGCACGCCGTACGTGCGGCTGCCCGGCGGTGCGGCCAGCCGGTCGGCGACCTCGGCCTGCACCATGACCAGCCCCCGCTCGAGCGAGCCGAACCGTTCGAGGAACGTCAGCAGCACGGGCACCGACACGTTGTACGGCAGGTTCGCGACGAGCGCGGTCGGCGGCCCGCCCGGCAGCGCCGTGACCGTGAGCGCGTCCTGCGTGACGACCGTCAGGCGCGCGCGGCCGTCGCCGTCGCGCAGCACGACCGTGCGCGACACGTCGTCCTGCGTCGCGTCGCCGACCGTGAGGCCGGGCACGTGCGCCGCGACCGTCTCGGGCAGGAGGGTCGCGAGCACCGGGTCGATCTCGACCGCGACGACGTCGGCGCCGGCCTCGAGGAGCCCGAGCGTCAGGGACCCCAGCCCGGGGCCGACCTCGACGACCCGCTCGCCGGCGCGCACGTCGGCCTGCCGCACGATCTTGCGGACCGTGCCGGCGTCGAGCAGGAAGTTCTGGCCGAGGGTCTTGGTGGGACGCACGCCCGCACGTTCCGCGAGCGCGCGGATCTCCGCAGGCCCGAGCAGGGCGATCGCCGACATGACCCCCGAGCCTAACGACCCGTCGACGGCGCGCCCGCCCACGGCCGGCGCGTCCCGGGCGGCCGAGAGGGCGACCCGGCGCGGTGTCCCGTGCCGGATCGCCCTCTCGCGAGCGGACCGTTCAGCTGAACAGGTTCTTGCCGCAGTGCGGCCACTGCCCGGCGCCCGACCGGTTGTAGAGCATCTTGGCGCGGGCGGTCTGCTCGTCGGCCGACGCCTGCGACGGCAGGCCCGCACCGCCCACGGCCTGCCACGTGGCGACCGAGAACTGGTAGAGCCCGTGGTACTTGCCGGTCGACGACACGGCGTCGGCGCGACCGCCCGACTCGCAGCGCGCGAGCGCGGCCCAGTTGAGCGAGTCCGCGTCGCCGCCCGCCGCGATCGGGCCCGGCTCGCTCGAGGTCGAGCCGGACGACGCGCCGGAGCTCGCGGCGCGCGGCGCGGGCGCCGGGCGCGGCTTCGTGCCGACCTTGACGACCTCCTCGACGGGGGCCGTCGTGATCTCGTCGGACACCGGGACGCGCGACTCCTCGGCACCGTCGACGGTCGTGACGGTCTCGACGACCGTCCGCACGCCGGGCACGCCCGCCTGCGCGACGACCTTCTTGCCCGTGTACTGCGACGCGTCGTCCTCGGTGCGCGACGTGAACGGCACCTCGGAGGTCGTCGTGACGTCCTGCACCACGACGCGCTGCACGACGACCTGCACGACGCCGTTCGCGTCGTGCTGCACGCGCACGCGGTCGAGCGGCTGCAGCGTCACGCCGAGCTCGTCGAGCACGGTGCCGACGCTCGCGCCAGCGTCCGGCACGTCGAGCACGCCGCCGTCGACGAGCACCTCGGCACGACCGTCGAGCACGAGGTCGAGCGGGAGCTCGGCGCGCTCGGCCGACCGCGACGCGACGAGCGCGACCGTGTCGGCACGCGTCGCGAGCGTCTCGAGCGCCTCGTCGGCCGTGAGCGCGGTCGTCCAGACCTGCTGCTCCTGGCCGTCGAGCTGGACGACGATCTCCTTGGCGTGGCGCACGACGATCTCGGCGCCGTCCGTGAGCGCGCCGGTGTGCGACACCGTGTCACGGTCGCCGAGCCGGACGTCCTGCGCGTCGAGGAGGCCCTCGACCGAACCGGCGAACGTCGAGATCTGCGTGACGTCGCCGTCGACGTCGAGCGCGACGGTCTTGTGGGCGTTGGCGACGGCGATGCCGCCGCCCGCGAGGACGAGCACGGCGGCGCCCGCGGCGACGAACGGCCAGCGGAGGCGGCGCAGCCCGGTGCGGGGCGTCGGACCCTGGTCCGGTCCGGCGTCGGGGTGCGGGGTCGTGACGGCGTCGGCCGTCGGCGGGGTCGGACCGGTGTGGCGGGTCGAGAACTGCACGAGGCTCCAGCCGTCGCTGTGCCCGGGCACGGGGAGCGGCGCGGGCCCACGGGCACCACCGGTGCGCCGTGCGTCCGTGCCGCGGAGGGTTTCCCCGATCCGGCGGTCACGGCGGCCGTGAGGGACGGCCGTCGGTGCCACCGGTCCCGGGCCGCGGAGGGGCGGACCGATCAAAGGTGACACGCGACCGTAACGGAATTGTGACCTGTCGTCCAACCCCTCGGCGGGGAGAGCCACGTCACTCCGCGCGCCGCGCGGCCCTCACCTGCGGCTCAGTACCAGCCCTTGGCCTTCGAGTGCGACCACGCGCCGCACGGATCGCCGTACCTGCCGGCGATGTACCCCAGGCCCCAAGTGATCTGCGTCGCCGCGTTCGTGCGCCAGTCGTCGGCGACCGACGCCATCTTGCTGCCCGGCAACGCCTGCGGGATGCCGTACGCACCCGACGACCGGTTCTCGGCCGTCACGCGCCAGCCGCTCTCCTTGTCCCACAGCGAGACCAGGCACGCGAACTGGTCGTCCCCCCACCCACGAGCGGAGACCATGTCCTTCGCGAGCGCCTGCGCCGTCCCCGGCTCGACGGCCACGCTCGACGGGTCCGGCAGCTCGGCCGTGCCGACCCGCACGACCTGGTCGACGGGCTCGGTCGTCATGACCGACGCGACCACGCTGCGGCCGACCACCACGCCGCCGACCACGTCCAGCGTGTACGTCGTGGTGCGGACGCCCGCCCGGCCGGCGTTCTTGACGACGCGGTTGCCCTTGACCAGCGACGGGTCCTCGACCTCCTGCACCGCGAACGGCACGGCCTCGGTCACGGTCTCGCCCTGCGTCGCGGCACGCGTCACGAGCACGACCAGCCCGTCGACCGCCGCCGCGTCGAGCGGCACCGAGACCTGGTCGCCCTCCTCGAGCACGAGGCCGACGTCCTTGAGCGCGTCCCGCACCGTCGCGCCGCTGCTCACGCCGTCAATCACCTGGCCGTCGACCGCGACGTGCACGGTCTTCTGCGTCGACACCCGCAGCACGTCGCGCCCGAGGCTGTCCGACCGCGACGCCGACAGCCGCACGCCCTCGCGCAGCCCCAGCGCGTCCACGGCCTCACCGACGGTCAGCGCGGTGGTCCACAGCGTCTGCGGCGCGCCGTCGACCTCGACGTCGATCTCGCGGCCGTGCCGCACCACGACCTGCCCATCGCGCCCCACGGCCTCGTCGAGCCCGGGCGCCACGAGGTCGCCGTCGCCCACGTCGATGCGTCCGGCCGCGAGCACGTCCGCGACCGTACGACCGAACGTCTGGACCTGCACCTCGCTGCCGTCGACGTCGACCGTCACGTCCTTGTGCATCGCGGCGAACGCGCTGGTGCCGCCCGCGACGAGCGCGAGGACGACCGCCTGCGCGGCGGTGCGTGCGGCCCGGGCGCGCGCACCGGTGGCGCGACGCCCCGGCACGTGGTCGTGACGGGTCACGGTGTCCTTCGGGTCGGCGGGAGGGATCGCTGCCCTGGGATGGTCATCGGCACGGAGCCGGCCGTCCTTGACGGACGCCCGGCGGCTGCGCCGGACAGACCGTAACCGATCCGTGACCGTCGCCACCACCCCGGCGGGTGCGCCCACGGCGGCCGCGCGGGCTCACCACTCGCCGTACACCTGCGCCGCGACGGCGCTGACCTGCGCGCACACGTCCGCCAGCGGGCGCCCCGTGACCTCCGCGACCGTGCGCACGGTGCCCGGCAGCAGGTACGGCGCGTTGGGCCGACCGCGGAAGGGGTGCACCGTGAGGTAGGGCGCGTCGGTCTCGACGAGCACGAGCGAGGCGGGCAGCACGCGCAGCGCCGCGCGCAGGTCCTCGTTGGCCGGGAACGACACCGGCCCGGCGAACGAGCAGAACCAGCCCTCGGCGGCGCACACGCGCGCCAGGTCGACCGCGCCCGAGAAGCAGTGGAACACCGTGCGCTCGGGGGCCCCGTCGCGGCGCAGCACCTCGACCACGTCGTCGTGCGCGTCGCGGTCGTGGATCTGCAGCGCCAGACCGAGCTCCTTGGCGAGCGCGACGTGCGCCCGGAACGCCTCCCGCTGCACCTCGCGACCGCGCGGCCCGGCACGGAAGAAGTCGAGCCCCGTCTCGCCGATCGCCCGCACGCGCGGGTTGTCGCGCGCGACGGCCGCGACCGCCGCGAGCGCGTCGTCGAGCGGGACGTCGTGCCGCGGCTGCGGGTCGGGGTCGAGCCCGTCGGGCGCGACCTCCCGGACCCCCGCGTGCAGCACGGCCTCGTTGGGGTGGATCGCGACCGCGCCGAGCAGCGCGGGGTGCTCGCGCACCACCGCGTCGGTCCACGCGACCGCGTCGAGGTCGCAGCCGACCTGCACCATGCGCGGCACGCCGACCGCGGCCGCGCGCGCGAGGTGCGCGACGAGGTCCGGGTGCGCGGCGGCGTCGGCCGGGTCCCAGCCGTCCGCCCGCCAGCCGACGACCGACTCGAGGTGCGTGTGGTCGTCGACGACGGGCGACGGCAGGGGCTCCGGCGGCGGGGGCCAGCCCCGTTCGCGCTGCTTGCGTGCCACGTCAGACGTCCCGGGTCAGGACTGCCGGAGCCGCTCGAGCTCCTCCTCGACGATCGCGTCGTCGAGCTTGGTGAACACCGGCGTCGGCTTGTCGACCTTGGTGCCCGGCACGACCGCACGCGGCTGCCACGTCCCCCGCACCGAGCGGTAGTCACCCGTGATGACCGGGTAGTGCCGCGCGTCGTCGTCGAGGTCGGTGACCTCCTCGATCCGCGGCTGCGGCGAGAAGGTGCCGGTGCCGCCGAGCGCCTCGTGCACGGCCTGCGCGCTGTGCGGCAGGAACGGCGCGAGCAGCGTGTTGAGGTCGCTCACGGCCTGCGTCGTCGTGTGCAGGACGGTCGCGAGCCGCTCGCGGTCGCCTCTCAGCTTCCACGGCTCGGTCTCCGAGACGTACCGGTTGGCCTCGCCGACCACGCGCATCGCCTCCTGCAGCGCCTGGCGCTGCCGGTGCGTGCCCACGAGGTCGCCGACGCGCCCGAACGCGGTCGTGACCTCGGCCGCCAGGGCCTCGTCGACCGCCAGGCGCGGCCCCGGGGTCGGGATCTCGCCGAAGTTCTTGTGCACCATGCTCGCGGTGCGGTTCACCAGGTTGCCCCAGCCCGCGACCAGCTCGTCGTTCGTGCGGCGCTTGAACTCGGCCCACGTGAAGTCGACGTCCTGCGTCTCGGGGCCGGCGACCGAGATGTAGTAGCGCAGCGCGTCGGGCTGGTAGCGCGCGAGCATGTCGCGGACCAGGATCACGAGGCCGCGCGACGTCGAGAACTGCTTGCCCTCGACGTTGAGGAACTCGCTCGAGACCACCTCGGTCGGCAGGTTGAGCAGCCCGTACGGGCCGGGCGCGCCGCCCTTCGACCCGCGACCGGCGTAGCCCAGCAGCTCGGCCGGCCAGATCTGCGAGTGGAACGTGATGTTGTCCTTGCCCATGAAGTAGTACGAGCGCGCGTCGGTGTCGTTCCAGAACTGCCGCCACGCCTCGGGGTCGCCCGTGCGACGCGCCCACTCGATCGACGCCGACAGGTACCCGATGACCGCGTCGAACCACACGTACAGGCGCTTGCTGGGGTTCTGCTCCCAGCCGTCGAGCGGCACGGGGATGCCCCAGTCGATGTCGCGCGTCATGGCGCGCGGACGCACGTCGTCCAGCAGGTTGAGCGAGAACTTCAGCACGTTCGGGCGCCACTGCGTCCGCGTGCGCAGCCAGTCCCCCAGCGCGTCGACGAAGGCCGGCAGGTCGAGGAAGAAGTGCTCCGACTCGACGAACTTCGGCGTCTCGCCGTTGATCCGGCTGCGCGGGTTCTTCAGCTCGATCGCGTCGAGCTGGTTGCCGCAGTTGTCGCACTGGTCGCCGCGCGCGCCGTCGTACCCGCAGATCGGGCACGTGCCCTCGATGTACCGGTCCGGCAGCGTGCGGCCCGTCGACGGGCTGACCGCGCCCATCGTGGTGCGCTCGACCATGTAGCCGTTCTTGTGCACCGTGCGGAACATCTCCTGCACGACCGCGTAGTGGTTGCGCGTCGTGGTGCGCGTGAACAGGTCGTACGACAGGCCGAGCTGCGTGAGGTCCTCGACGATGACGCGGTTGTAGCGGTCCGCGAGCTCCTGCGCGGTCACGCCCTCCTTGTCCGCCTGCACGAGGATCGGCGTCCCGTGCTCGTCGGTGCCCGACACCATGAGCACGTCGTGCCCCGCCATGCGCATGTACCGGCTGAAGACGTCCGAGGGGATGCCGAAGCCGGCAACGTGACCGATGTGGCGGGGGCCGTTCGCGTAGGGCCACGCGACGGCCGACAGGATGCGGGACATGCGTCGATCCTAGGTGGGCGACCCGTCGTCCTCGACGCGGTTCCCGCGGGCCGGACGCGGGCCGGACGTCGGCCGGACGTCGGCCGGACGTCGGCCGGCCTCAGCCGACCGTGACGCGCAGCACGCGGTCGTCGCCCGCCGCCGGGTCGCCGCGCCCGTCGGTGTTGCTCGTCAGCACCCACAGCGCGCCGTCGGGCGCGACCGCCACCGCGCGCAGCCGCCCGTGCTCGCCCGCGAGCAGCGGCTGCGGCTCGCCGAACCCGGCCGCGTCGGCGGCGGGGTCGGCG
>JAEYNO010000081.1 GCA_023412515.1 Actinomycetes bacterium | reverse complement strand
GGGCGGGCGCGGCGCGCGCCCGCCCCCGGGGCCGCCCGTCAGACCGTCGCCGCCCAGGGGCCGAGGACGACGTCCCACGCGCGCACCTCGGTGGCGGCGACCAGCCCCTCGCGCGCGAACGGGTCCTGCGCGAGCAGACCGCGCAACGCCGGCTCGTCGGTCGCGCGGAGCACGAGCAGCGCGCCCGGCTCGCCGTCCGTGAACGGCCCCGACCCGAGCAGCGTGCCGGCCTCGGCCTGCCGTGCGAGCCACGCGCGGTGCTCGGGACGCACGGTGTCGCGCACGTCGGCGCGCTCGTCGTAGGTGTAGCGGACGGCGAATGTGGTCATGACGACATCCTGCCCGAGCCGTGCGGCGCCGTGGGCGCGCGCGGCGGTGGCAGAGTGGCGGCATGACCTCGACGACCCCGCCGGCACCGCGGCGGCAGCGCACCCTGCTGACCGACGAGCTGCTCGAGCGCATCCGCTCGCGTGCCGACGCCCACGACCGTGACAACACCTTCCCGCACGACGACCTCGCCGACCTCGTCGCCGCGGGCTACCTGACGGCGTTCGTGCCGGAGCGGCTCGGCGGGGCCGGTCTGACCCTCGAGGAGGTCGCGCGCGAGCAGGTCCGGCTCGCGGGCGCCGCGCCGGCGACGGCCCTCGCGGTGAACATGCACCTCGTCGTCACCGGGCTCGCGGCGCTGCTCGTCGGGCGCGGCGACGACGCGGTGGAGTTCGTGCTGCGGGACGCCGCGGCCGGCGAGGTCTTCGCGTTCGGCAACTCCGAGGCCGGCAACGACCTGGTGATGTTCGGGTCGCGCACGCGCGCCGAGCGGCAGGACGACGGCGGGTACCGCTATCACGGCACCAAGATCTTCACGTCGCTCTCGCCCGTGTGGACGCGGCTGGCGACGTTCGGCCTCGACGACTCCGACCCCGACGACCCGCGGCTCGTGCACGGCGTCGTCGCGCGCGAGGACGGCGGCGTGCGGGCCAAGGACGACTGGGACACGCTCGGCATGCGAGCCACGCAGTCCGCGACCACGGTGCTCGAGGGCGCGTACGCGGCGCCGGACCGCGTGTACCGCCGGCTGCCCCCGGGCCCGAGCGCGGACCCGTTCGTGTTCGCGCTCTTCGCGGTCTTCGAGACGCTGCTGGCCGCCGTGTACACGGGGATCGGGCGCCGCGCGCTCGAGGTGGGCGTCGCCCACGCGCGCCGCCGCACCTCGATGAAGAACGGCGGGCGCAGCTACGCGCAGGACCCCGACATCCGTTGGCGGGTCGCGGACGCCGCGCTCGCGCAGGACGGGGCCGAGCTGCAGCTCTTCGCGCTCGCGCGCGACGTCGACGAGCGGGCCGACCACGGGTCGCGGTGGTTCGCCCAGCTCGTGGGGCTCAAGGTGCGGGCCACCGAGACCGCGCGCGTGGTCGTCGACCACGCGCTGCGGGTGTCCGGCGGCGGCGCGTACTTCACGGGCAGCGAGCTCGCGCGGCTCTACCGCGACGTGCTCGCCGGCATCTACCACCCGTCCGACGACGAGTCCGCCCACGCCACGGTCGCGGCGTCCGTGCTGGGGCCGCTCGAGGGCTGATCGCTCACCAGCCGCGCGCCGCCCAGGCGGCCAGCTGCGGACGCTCGGCCCCGAGCGTCGTGTCGTCGCCGTGCCCGGGGTACACCCAGGTGTCGTCGCGGAACCGGTCGAACACGCGTGCCGTGACGTCGCCCAGCAGGGCCGCGAACCGGTCGGGCTCGCCGCCGGTCGCGCCGACGCCGCCGGGGAACAGCGAGTCGCCCGTGAACAGGTGCACGCGCCCCGGCACGGCGCCCGGGGCGGCGGCGTCCTCGGGCTCGGTCAGCGCGAGCGCGACCGAGCCCGGGGTGTGCCCGCGCAGCGCGACGACCTCGAGCACGAGGTCGCCGACCGCGACCGTGTCGCCGTGCCGCAGGCGCGTGGTCACCGGGTGGTCGGTCGCGGCGGCGATCGCGTCCGCGTCGTCCGCCCCCGCGGCGACGCGCGCTCCGGTCACCGCCACCACCGACGTGAGCGCACCGACGTGGTCGTGGTGGCGGTGCGTCACGACGACGACGTCGAGACGTGCCGACGACGAGCCCTCGCGCACGAGCGCGAGCAGCCGGTCCGGGTCGGCGGGCGCGTCGACGAGCAGCTGCGCGCCGGTGCGGCGGCACGTCACCAGGTAGGCCGCGTTGTCCATCGGGCCGACGGCGACCTTGCGGATCTGGGCGGCGTCGAGCACGCGCACGTCGGCCGGGCCGCCCACCCGGACGTGGCCCGTGTACCGCTGATCGGTCATCGTGCCTCCACCGTGGTGCCGTCCGTCGCCGAGTCGGCCGCGGCCGCCGCCCGGCACGCGACGTCGTGGCTGTGGGCCGCGCGCACGAGCGCGAGGTGGGACAACGCCTGCGGGACGTTGCCGACCATCCGGCGCGCGTGCGGGTCGTACTGCTCCGCCAGCAGGCCGACGTCGTTCGCGAGCGGCACCAGCGCGTCGAGCACCTGCGTCGACCCGGCGACGTCGCCCGCGCGCGCCAGCGCGTCCGCGAGCCAGAACGAGCACGCGAGGAACGGCGCCTCGTCGCCCGCCAGGCCGTCGTCGGTCCGCTCGGCGCGGTAGCGCAGCAGCAGACCGGGGGCGACCTCGAGCTCGTCCCGCACGCGTGCGACCGTGGCGAGCACGCGCGGGTCGTCCGCGGGCAGGAAGCCGACCTGCACCATCTGCAGCAGCGACGCGTCCGTGTGGGTCGCGCCGTAGTGCTGCACGAAGCTGCCGACCTCGTCGGACCAGCCGTGCGCCAGCACGTCGGCGCGGATCTCGTCGCGCGCGGCGCGCCACCGGTCCAGCGGCGCGGGCAGCCCGTGGTCCTCCGCGCCGCGGATCGACCGGTCGAGCGCCGCCCAGGCCATGAACTTCGAGTGCGTGAAGTGGCGTGGCTCGCCGCGGACCTCCCAGATGCCGCGGTCCGGCTCGCGCCAGCCGCGGACCAGGTCGTCGACGAGCCGACGCTGCAGCGACCACGAGTCGGCGGTCTCGGCCAGACCCGCGTCGCGCGCCATCGCGAGGGCCGACATCACCTCGCCGAGCACGTCGTGCTGCACCTGGTCGACCGCGCCGTTGCCGAGCCGCACCGGCCGTGACCCGGCGTAGCCCGGCAGGTGGTCGAGGTGCGTCTCGGGGAGCCGACGACCGCCGTCGAGGCGGTACATGATCTGCAGGTCGCGCGGGTCGCCGGCGACGGCCCGCTCGAGCCAGTCCCGCCACTGCGTGGCCTCGTCGCGGAACCCCTGCTCGAGCAGCGCCTCGAGCGTGAGCGCCGCGTCGCGCAGCCAGCAGTACCGGTAGTCCCAGTTGCGCTCGCCGCCGAACGTCTCGGGCAGCGACGTCGTCGGCGCGGCGACGATGCCGCCCGTCGTCACGTCGGTCAGCATCCGCAGCACCAGCAGCGACCGGACGACGGCCTCGCCGTACGGGCCGTCGTACGTGCAGTCCCGCGCCCACAGGCCCCACGCGATGACGGTCTCGTCGAGGCGGTCGGGCACCGTGAGGCGCGGCGGCACGGGCTGCCACGAGTGCACCCACGTGAGGGACAGCTCGACGCTCTCGCCCGCGCGCAGCGTGAAGCGGTCGCGGTGCCGGTGGTCGACGGCGCGGGGGAGCCGGTCGCCGCGCAGGACCAGCGAGTCGGGCCCCGCGATCGCGCGGATCGCGTCGTGGCCGTCGGCGTCGCGCTCGTGGCGGACCCACGGCTGGATGCCGCCGTAGCCGAACCGCACGACCCACTCGTGCTCGACCTCGACCTCGCCGTGCGTGCACTCGACGCGCCGCACGACGTCGCTGCGCCCGTCGCCGAGCGGCATGGCGTCGGTCCTCACGGCGGTGCCGGTCGGCGTGACGTACGTCGTGTCGAGCACGAACGAGTCGCCGCGGTACGCGCGCGTCACCGACGTCGCGTCCCGCACGGTCAGGAGCCAGCGGCCGTGGTCGGGCGTGCCGAGCAGCGCCGCGAAGCACGCGTCCGAGTCGAAGCGCGGCAGGCACAGCCAGTCGAGGGACCCCTCGCGCGAGACGAGGGCGGCGGTGTGCCCGTCGCCGAGGACCGCGTAGTCCTCGATGGGCACCTGGCAGCCGAGCAGGTCGGGGTGCCGCGGGGACGCGTCGGGGCTGGTCGTGGGCTCCATCGGGACCAGCATGGACCGGGCGCGCGCCGCTCGCGCGCGCAGCGCCGCGAGGGTGGGAGCCCGCACGACGGGACGCGCGTCACGTCGAACACGTGTGCGATTGTCGGAGGGCGGCCGTAGACTGCACGGCTGTGACGCAACCTCTGTCCGACCGTCTCGTGGTCCGCGGCGCCCGGGAGCACAACCTCCGCAACGTCGACCTCGACCTGCCGCGCGACGCCATGATCGCGTTCACCGGTCTGTCCGGCTCCGGCAAGTCGTCGCTCGCGTTCGACACGATCTTCGCCGAGGGGCAGCGCCGCTACGTCGAGTCGCTGTCGGCGTACGCGCGGCAGTTCCTCGGGCAGATGGACAAGCCCGACGTCGACTTCATCGAGGGTCTGTCGCCCGCGGTGTCGATCGACCAGAAGTCGACCAACCGCAACCCGAGGTCGACCGTCGGCACCATCACCGAGGTCTACGACTACCTGCGCCTGCTGTTCGCGCGCGCCGGCACGCAGCACTGCCCGGTGTGCGGCGAGCGCGTCCAGGCGCAGACGCCGCAGCAGATCGTCGACCGGCTGCTCGAGCTGCCGGACGGCACGCGCTACCAGGTGCTCGCGCCCGTCGTCCGCGGCCGCAAGGGCGAGTACGCCGACCTGTTCCGCGAGCTGCAGGGCAAGGGCTTCGCGCGCGCCCGCGTCGACGGCGAGGTGGTCCAGCTCGCGTCGCCGCCCACGCTCGAGAAGAAGCTCAAGCACGACATCGAGGTCGTCGTCGACCGGCTCGTGTCCCGCGAGGGCGTGCAGCGTCGCCTCACCGACTCGGTCGAGACCGCGCTCGGGCTCGCGGGCGGCCTGCTGGTCGTCGAGCTCGTCGACGCCGACGCCGACGACCCGCAGCGCGAGCGCCGCTTCTCCGAGCACCGCTCGTGCCCCAACGACCACGTGCTCACGCTCGACGAGATCGAGCCGCGCACGTTCTCGTTCAACGCGCCCTACGGCGCGTGCCCCGAGTGCACCGGCATCGGCTCGCGGCTCGAGGTCGACCCCGACCTCATCGTCCCGGACGACGAGCTGTCGCTCGCGCAGGGTGCGGTCGCACCGTGGGCGCAGACCTCGTCGGAGTACTTCCAGCGCGTCCTGACGGCCCTCGCGGACGACCTGGGCTTCTCGATGGACACGCCCTGGCGCGCGCTGCCCCAGCGTGCCCGCGACGCCGTGCTGCACGGCCAGAACCACGAGGTGCACGTCCGCTACCGCAACCGCTGGGGGCGCGAGCGGCAGTACTCGACGGGGTTCGAGGGCGTCATCACGTTCCTCGAGCGGCGGCACTCCGAGACCGAGTCGGAGTGGAGCAAGGAGAAGTACGAGGCATTCATGCGCGAGGTCCCGTGCCCCGCGTGCGAGGGTGCGCGCCTCAAGCCCGAGGTGCTCGCGGTCAAGGTGGGCGGCCGCTCCATCGCCGACGTCTGCTCGCTGCCCATCGACGAGGCGCGCGACTTCATCGACGGCCTCGAGCTGGGCGAGCGCGAGCGGGCGATCGCCGCGCAGGTCGTCAAGGAGATCCAGGCGCGGCTCGGCTTCCTGCTCGACGTCGGCCTCGACTACCTGTCGCTCATGCGCCCCGCCGGCACGCTCTCGGGCGGGGAGGCGCAGCGCATCCGGCTCGCGACGCAGATCGGCTCGGGCCTGGTCGGCGTGCTGTACGTGCTCGACGAGCCGTCGATCGGGCTGCACCAGCGCGACAACCGCCGCCTCATCGAGACGCTCACGCGGCTGCGCGACCTCGGCAACACGCTCATCGTCGTCGAGCACGACGAGGACACCATCCGCACCGCCGACTGGATCGTCGACATCGGTCCCGGCGCGGGCGAGCACGGCGGTCGCGTCGTGCACTCGGGCGACCTCGAGGGGCTGCTCGCGTCGCAGGAGTCCGTCACGGGTGCCTACCTCTCGGGGCGGCGCTCGATCCCGATGCCCGCGACGCGGCGTCCCGTGGACCGCTCGCGGCAGGTCACGGTGGTGGGCGCGCGCGAGAACAACCTGCGCGGCATCGACGTGTCGTTCCCGCTCGGCGTCCTCACGGCCGTCACCGGGGTCTCCGGCTCGGGCAAGTCGACGCTCGTGAACTCGATCCTCTACACGGTCATGGCGAACGAGCTCAACGGGGCCCGTCAGGTCGCGGGCCGCCACAAGCGCGTCACGGGGCTCGACCAGCTCGACAAGGTCGTGCACGTCGACCAGGGCCCGATCGGCCGGACGCCGCGCTCGAACCCGGCGACCTACACGGGCGTGTGGGACCACGTGCGGCGGCTGTTCGCCGAGACGTCCGAGGCCAAGGTCCGCGGGTACACGCCGGGTCGGTTCTCGTTCAACGTCAAGGGCGGGCGCTGCGAGGCGTGCTCGGGCGACGGCACGCTCAAGATCGAGATGAACTTCCTGCCCGACGTCTACGTGCCGTGCGAGGTCTGCCACGGCGCGCGGTACAACCGCGAGACGCTCGAGGTGCACTTCAAGGGCAAGACCGTCGCCGACGTGCTCGAGATGCCCATCGAGGAGGCCGCCGAGTTCTTCGCCGCCGTGCCGGCGATCTCCCGTCACCTGCGCACCCTGGTCGACGTCGGCCTCGGGTACGTGCGCCTCGGGCAGCCCGCACCGACGCTCTCGGGCGGCGAGGCGCAGCGCGTCAAGCTCGCCTCCGAGCTCCAGCGGCGGTCGACCGGGCGCACCATCTACGTGCTCGACGAGCCGACCACCGGTCTGCACTTCGAGGACATCCGCAAGCTGCTCGGCGTGCTGCAGTCGCTCGTCGACAAGGGCAACACCGTGCTCGTCATCGAGCACAACCTCGACGTCATCAAGAACGCCGACTGGGTCGTCGACATGGGCCCCGAGGGCGGGTCGGGCGGTGGCACCGTCGTGGCGCAGGGGACGCCCGAGCACGTCGCGTCCGTGCCGCAGAGCCACACCGGCCGGTTCCTCGCGGAGGTGCTCGAGCCCGAGCGCGTCGAGGTGAGCGCCTGACGCCCTGACGCGTCGCTCGGGGCGGGTGCCGGGTCGCGCGACCCGCACCCGCCGCGAGGCGTCTCAGGCGGTGACGACCACGGGCGCCGGCTCGTGGCGCACCGTGAAGTTGACCGACCGCGCGATGAAGCAGTGCTCGTGCGCGCGGCGGTGCAGGTCCGCCAGCAGCGCGTCGTCCACGGCTCGGCCGTCGGGCGCCGTGCCGCCGCGGACGGTCACGCGCGGCCGCAGCACGACCTCGGTGAACTGGCCCTGCCCCTGGGTCTCGATGCGCATGGTGCCCGACGCCGCGTCCTCGTACCCGACCACGACGACGCCCGCGCTCGCCGCCAGGTGCAGGAACCACAGCATGTGGCACTGCGCGAGCGCGCCGACGAGCAGGTCCTCGGGCGACCAGCGGTCCGCGTCGCCGCGGAAGTGCGGGTCCGACGTGCCCAGCAGGGCGGGCTTGCCGCCCGCCGTCAGCGCGTGGTCGCGGCCGTACGACGTGTAGGTCGCGGTGCCCGCGTCGCCCGCGCCGGTCCACGTGAGGTCCACCGAGTACTGGTGCAGCAGCTGTGCCATGCACCGACCCTAGTGGTGCACGTCACACGCGCGCCCCGTGGTCGCCTGGCGGCGAGGTCCTGTCGGTGCCGCGAACTAGGCTCGGACGCATGGCCGATCCCGCGACCTACCGTCCCGCGCCGGGGGAGATCCCCGACGCCCCCGGCGTGTACCGGTTCCGCGACGAGCACGGCCGCGTCGTCTACGTCGGCAAGGCCAAGAGCCTGCGCAACCGCCTCAACAGCTACTTCCAGGACCTGGCGGGGCTGCACCCGCGCACGCAGCAGATGGTGACGACCGCGGCCTCGGTGCAGTGGACCGTCGTCGGCACCGAGGTCGAGGCGCTCGCGCTCGAGTACTCGTGGATCAAGGAGTTCGACCCGCGGTTCAACGTCAAGTACCGCGACGACAAGTCCTACCCGTACCTCGCGGTCACCATGGCGGACGAGGTGCCGCGCGTGCAGGTGATGCGCGGGGCGAAGCGGCGCGGCACGCGCTACTTCGGGCCGTACGCGCACGCGTGGGCGATCCGCGAGACGGTCGACCTCCTGCTGCGCGTGTTCCCGGTGCGCACGTGCTCGGCAGGCGTCTTCAAGCGCGCGAAGCAGCAGGGCCGGCCGTGCCTGCTGGGCTACATCGACAAGTGCTCGGCGCCGTGCGTCGGGCGGATCGGCGTCGACGAGCACCACCAGCTCGCGCAGGACTTCTGCGACTTCATGGCGGGCGACACCGCGCGCTTCACGCGCCGCCTCACGGCGCGCATGAAGGAGGCGGCCGCCGAGCTCGACTTCGAGCGAGCCGCGCGGCTGCGCGACGACATCGCGACGCTCGAGAAGGCGACCGAGCGCAACGCGGTCGTGCTGTCCGACGGCACGGACGCGGACCTGTTCGCGATGGCGGGCGACGAGCTCGAGGCGGCCGTGCAGGTCTTCCACGTGCGCGACGGCCGCATCCGGGGGCAGCGCGGCTGGGTCGTCGAGAAGGTCGAGGACCTCGACGACGCCGCGCTCGTCGAGCACCTGCTGCAGCAGGTGTACGGCGGCGAGGACGCCGGCACGGCGCCCGGCGCGGTCCCGCGCGAGGTGCTCGTGCCGGTGCTGCCCGCCAACCTCGACGAGGTGCAGGCCTGGCTCAGCGGCCTGCGCGGCAGCCGTGTGAGCGTGCGCGTGCCGCAGCGGGGCGACAAGCGCGAGCTCGCGGCGACGGTGCTGCGCAACGCCGAGCACGCGCTCGCGCTGCACCGCACGCGCCGCGCGGGCGACCTCACGACGCGCAGCCAGGCGCTGCGCGAGATCCAGGAGGCGCTCGACCTGCCGAGCGCGCCGCTGCGCATCGAGTGCTACGACGTGTCGCACAACCAGGGCACGTACCAGTCGGCGTCGATGGTGGTGTTCGAGGACGGGCTCGCGCGCAAGAGCGAGTACCGGCTGTTCTCGGTGCGCGGCCCGGAGGGCCAGGGCGCGCGGGACGACACCGCGGCGATGCACGAGGTCATCACGCGCCGGTTCCGGCGCTACCTCGCCGAGCGCGCCGAGTCCCACGACCTCGACCTCGGCGACACGGACGACGAGGACGCGCCGCGCAGCGGCCCGGTCGACGAGCGCACCGGTCGTCCGGCCCGGTTCGCGTACCCGCCCAACCTCGTCGTCGTGGACGGCGGGCCGCCGCAGGTCGCGGCCGCGGCGGCCGCGATGGCCGAGCTGGGCATCGACGACGTCGCGCTGTGCGGCCTGGCCAAGCGGCTCGAGGAGGTGTGGGTGCCGGGGGAGGAGTACCCGGTCATCCTGCAGCGCAGCTCCGAGGGCCTCTACCTGCTGCAGCGCGTGCGCGACGAGGCCCACCGGTTCGCCATCACGGCGCACCGCAAGCGCCGCAGCAAGGGCATGACGGCGTCGGCGCTCGACGACGTGCCGGGCCTCGGCCCGGCGCGCAAGGCCGCGCTGCTGCGGCACTTCGGCTCGGTCAAGCGGCTGCGCGCCGCGTCCGTCGAGGAGATCGCGACGGTGCCGGGCATGGGCGCACGGACGGCGGAGGCCGTCGTGGCCGCGCTCGCGCCGGCCGCCGAGCCGGGCGCGGCGGACGCCGGCGCCACTCCCGGCGGGTCCGACGAGGCAGCCGCGGCGTCGCCTGGCACGATGGGTGCATGAGCGAGCCGTCGCCGATCACCGTGCCGGCGGGCATCCCCGCCCTCGAGGCCGCGACCGTGGCCCCCGTCCTCGAGCTGCCGCAGGTCCTGGTCATCACCGGGATGTCGGGCGCGGGGCGCACGCGCGCCGCGGCCGTGCTGGAGGACCTCGGCTGGTACGTCGTCGACAACCTGCCGGCGCAGATGCTCACGCACCTCGTCGGCATGCTGACCAGCGGTCCGGTCAGCGGCCCCGCGCAGCGGCTCGCGGCCGTCATCGACGTGCGCGGCCGCGAGTACTTCGCCGCGCTCACGGGTGTCCTCGACGACCTGCAGAGCCGCGGCGTCGAGCTGCGCGTGCTGTTCCTCGACGCGTCCGACGAGGTGCTCGTGCGGCGCTTCGAGCAGGTGCGGCGTCCGCACCCGCTGCAGGGCGACGGTCGGATCCTCGACGGCATCGCGCACGAGCGGACGCTCCTGTCGGACCTGCGCGAGCGCGCCGACACCGTGATCGACACGTCCGACCTCAACGTGCACGACCTCGCCCGCCTCGTCCGGGCGGGCGTCTCGGGCCCGTCGGAGGACGTGCTGCACGTGTCCGTCCTGTCGTTCGGCTTCAAGTACGGCATCCCGCTCGACGCCGACCACGTCGTCGACGTGCGCTTCCTGTCCAACCCGTACTGGATCACCGAGCTGCGGCACCTGTCGGGCCGCGACGCGCCCGTGCGCGACTACGTCCTGGGGCTGCCGGGCGCGGTGACGTTCGTCGACCGCTACGTCGACGCGCTCGAGCCCGTGCTCGACGGCTACCTGCACGAGGAGAAGCGGTACGCGACCATCGCCGTGGGCTGCACGGGCGGCAAGCACCGCTCGGTCGCCATCAGCGAGGCCATCGCCGCGCGCCTGCGCGAGCGCGGGCACCGCGTGCAGGTCACGGCGCGCGACCTGGGCAAGGAGTGAGCGCGCCGCACGCGAGCCGGTTCGGCGACCCGTCGCGTCCCGCGGTCGTCGCGCTCGGCGGCGGGCACGGGCTCTCCGCGTCGTTGTCGGCGCTGCGGCTCATGACCGACCGCATCACCGCCGTCGTGACGGTCGCGGACGACGGCGGGTCATCCGGCCGGCTGCGCGAGGAGCTGGGCGTGCTGCCGCCGGGCGACCTGCGCATGGCGCTGTCGGCGCTGTGCGACGACTCCGAGTGGGGCCGCACCTGGCGGGACCTGCTGCAGCACCGGTTCTCGTCCGACGGTCCGCTGGACCGGCACTCGGTGGGCAACCTGCTGATCGTCGCGCTGTGGGAGCTGTTCGGCGACACCGTCGAGGGTCTCGACCTCGTCGGCCGCCTGCTGGGCGCGCGCGGCCGGGTGCTGCCGATGGCGGCCGTGCCGCTGCGGATCGAGGCCGACGTCGTCGGGCCCGCGGGGGAGCGCGACGTCGTGCGGGGGCAGACCCACGTGGCCACGACCGGGTGGCGCATCGCGCAGCTGCGGCTCGACCCCGTCGACCCGCCGGCGTGCCCCGAGGCGGTCGACGCGGTGCGCGAGGCCGACTGGGTCGTGCTGGGGCCCGGCTCCTGGTACACGTCGGTGCTGCCGCACCTGCTCGTGCCCGCACTGCGCTCGGCGCTGCTCGAGACGACCGCGCGCGTCGTCGTCGTGCTCAACCTCACCCCCGACGACGAGACGGTCGGCATGCGGGCCGTGGACCACCTCGCGGTGCTGCGCGCGCACGCGCCCGAGCTGCCCGTGCACGCCGTGGTGGCGGACCCGGCGTCGGTCGAGGACGTCGACGAGCTCGCGGACCTCTGCGCCACGATGGGCGCGCAGCTGCTGGTCCGGCAGGTGCGGCGCGGCGACCAGAGCGCCGTGCACGACCCGCTGCGTCTCGCGGCGGCGCTGCGGGACGTCGTCGAGGACTACCTGGGCGACGTCGGGACGCGCACCGGACGCTGACGCGCACCCGGGCGGAGCCGCCGAGATCGGGTCACGAGACGGTCACGACCACGGCCCGCTCGGTGGCAGGATTGCGGCATGGCGCTCACGGCACAGGTGAAGGACGAGCTCGCCCGGCTCAAGGTGGACAAGACCTCGTGCCGCAAGGCGGAGATCTCGGCGACCCTGCGGTTCGCGGGTGGCCTGCACATCATCTCGGGCCGCATCGTCATCGAGGCCGAGCTCGACACGGGGATCGCCGCGCGGCGCCTGCGGCAGGCGATCGCCGAGGTGTACGGGCACGAGAGCGACATCATCGTGGTGTCCGGCGGCGGGCTGCGCCGCGGCAGCCGGTACGTCGTGCGCGTCGTGAAGGACGGCGAGTCGCTCGCGCGGCAGACGGGCCTGCTCGACAACCGGGGGCGCCCCGTGCGGGGGCTCCCGCCGCAGGTCGTGTCCGCGGGCGTCGGCGAGGCCGAGGCGGCCTGGCGCGGCGCCTTCCTCGCGCACGGCTCGCTCACCGAGCCGGGTCGGTCGTCGTCCCTCGAGGTGACGTGCCCCGGGCCGGAGGCGGCGCTCGCGCTGGTCGGCGCGGCGCGGCGGCTGGGCGTCGCGGCGAAGGCGCGGGACGTGCGCGGCGTCGACCGCGTCGTGATCCGCGACGGCGACGCGATCGGCGCGATGCTCACGCGGCTGGGCGCGCACGACACGATGCTGGTGTGGGAGGAGCGTCGCGTGCGGCGCGAGGTCCGCGGCACGGCGAACCGGCTCGCGAACTTCGACGACGCGAACCTGCGGCGCTCGGCGCGCGCCGCGGTGGCCGCCGGCGCACGCGTCGAGCGGGCGTTCGAGATCCTCGGCGACGACCTGCCCGAGCACCTGCGCCAGGCGGGCGAGCTGCGCCTCGCGCACAAGGAGGCGTCGCTCGAGGAGCTCGGCAAGCTCGCCGAGCCGGCGCTGACCAAGGACGCCGTCGCCGGGCGGATCCGGCGCCTGCTGGCGACCGCCGACCGGCGCGCGGCCGAGCTCGGGATCCCCGACACCGAGGCGGGACTGAGCCCGGACCTGCTCGACCTGTGACGTCCCGCACGGCCGCGGCGCGGGTCGCCGCGCGCCGGCGCACGTCGGGGCGCTCGACGACCGGCCGCGAGGCGGTCCGCGGATGGTCCAGCATGCGAACACGTCGGAGGGTGGACCTTCGTCTTGGGCGTGACCTGGGCCACCGGGTATAGGCTCGGGTCATCCGATCGCAACGAGGACGCAACACGCTGGGCAACGTCCGGCGGGTGGCGAGCGTGGCGGCCGGGACGCACAGCGGCGTGCGTGACCGAACACCAACTGTGTGCGCCGGCATGAGCACGGCGCGTGCCGAGGAGGGCAAGTGACCATCAAGGTCGGCATCAACGGCTTCGGCCGCATCGGGCGCAACTTCTACCGCGCCATCGTGGCCTCGGGGGCCGACATCGAGATCGTCGGCGTCAACGACCTGACGGACAACCACACCCTGGCCCACCTGCTCAAGTACGACACGGTCCTGGGCCGCTTCCCGCTGAGCGTGGACTACGACGACGAGAACATCATCGTCGACGGCAAGAAGATCCGCGCCCTGGCCGAGCGCAACCCGGCCGACCTGCCCTGGGCGGAGCTCGGCGCGGACATCGTCATCGAGTCGACCGGCTTCTTCACGGACGCCACCAAGGCGAAGGCGCACATCGACGCCGGCGCCAAGAAGGTCATCATCTCGGCCCCGGCCAAGAACGAGGACGGCACGTTCGTCGTCGGCGTGAACCACGAGCAGTACGACGCGGCGACGCAGCACATCATCTCGAACGCGTCCTGCACCACGAACTGCCTGGCCCCGCTGGCCAAGGCGCTCAACGACTCGATCGGCATCGAGCGTGGCCTCATGACCACGATCCACGCCTACACGGGTGACCAGAACCTGCAGGACGGCCCGCACCGCGACCTGCGTCGCGCCCGCGCCGCCGCGCAGAACATCGTCCCCACCTCGACGGGTGCCGCCAAGGCCGTCGCCCTCGTGCTCCCGGAGCTCAAGGGCAAGCTCGACGGCTACGCGCTGCGCGTGCCGACGATCACCGGCTCGGCCACCGACCTGACCTTCACCGCTTCGCGCGAGGTCACGGTCGAGGAGGTCAACGCCGCGGTCAAGGCTGCCGCCGAGGGCCCGCTCAAGGGCGTCCTGTCCTACGTCGAGGACGAGATCGTCTCGAGCGACATCGTGACCGACCCGCACCAGAGCATCTTCGACTCGAAGCTCACCAAGGTGTCGGGCGACCTGGTCAAGGTCGTCTCCTGGTACGACAACGAGTGGGGCTACTCCAACTCGCTCGTCGCGCTCACGTCCTACGTGGGCGAGCGTCTCTGACGACGACCGCACCGATCACTCGGTAAGCACGTCATGCGTCCGCGTGCGCCCTGGCCACCGGCCCCGGCGCACGCGGACGCTGTCGTTCCCGGCCCCTGTCCGCTCCCGGAGAAGGATTCATGAAGACCATCGAGGACCTCGGCGACCTGCGCGGCAAGCGCGTGCTCGTCCGCTCCGACTTCAACGTGCCGCTCGACGGCACGACGATCACCGACGACGGCCGCGTGCGCGCGGCCCTCCCGACGCTCACCGCGCTGCTCGAGGCTGGTGCCCGGGTCGTCGTCACCGCCCACCTCGGCCGCCCGAAGGGTGCGCCCGACGAGAAGTACTCGCTGGCGCCCGTCGCGACGCGCCTGTCGGAGCTGCTCGGCAAGCCCGTCGCGCTCGCGAAGGACACCGTCGGCGAGTCCGCCAAGGAGACCGTCGCCGCGCTTCAGGACGGCGAGATCGCGCTCCTGGAGAACATCCGCTTCGACGCGCGTGAGACGAGCAAGGACGACGCCGAGCGCGGCGCGCTGGCAGACGACCTGGCCTCCCTCGCGGACGCGTTCGTGTCCGACGGCTTCGGCGTCGTGCACCGCAAGCAGGCGTCGGTGTACGACGTCGCGCTCAAGCTGCCGCACGCGGTCGGCAAGCTCGTCCTCAACGAGGTCGAGTCGCTGAAGAAGGCGACCGAGGACCCGCAGCGCCCCTACGTCGTGGTGCTCGGTGGCTCGAAGGTCTCCGACAAGCTGGGCGTGATCTCGAACCTGCTGACGAAGGCGGACCGCCTGGTCATCGGTGGCGGCATGCTGTTCACGTTCCTCGCCGCCAAGGGCTACTCGGTCGGCAGCTCGCTGCTCGAGCAGGACCAGATCGACACGGTCAAGGGCTACCTGGCGCAGGCCGAGGAGTCGGGCGTCGAGATCGTCCTCCCGGTCGACATCCGCGTCGCGCCCGAGTTCAAGGCGGACGCACCGGCGTCGGTCGTGGCCGCGGACGCGATCCCGGACGGTCAGATGGGTCTCGACATCGGCCCTGAGTCGGAGAAGCTCTTCGCGTCGAAGATCGTCGACGCCAAGACGGTCGTCTGGAACGGCCCGGCGGGCGTGTTCGAGTTCGAGGCGTTCGCGAGCGGCACCAAGGCCGTCGCGCAGGCGCTCGTCGACGCCGGGGCCAACGGCGGCTTCACGATCGTCGGTGGCGGCGACTCCGCCGCGGCCGTGCGCACGCTCGGCTTCGACGAGTCGAAGTTCGGCCACATCTCGACCGGTGGCGGCGCGAGCCTCGAGTTCCTGGAGGGCAAGACCCTCCCCGGCATCGCCGTCCTGGAGGACTGAGACATGGCCCAGCGCACCCCGCTCATGGCGGGCAACTGGAAGATGAACCTGGACCACCAGCAGGCGATCCAGACGCTCCAGAAGCTCGCGTGGACGCTCAAGGACGCCAAGCACGACTACAGCACGGTCGAGGTCGCGGTGATCCCGCCCTTCACGGACCTGCGCAGCGTGCAGACGCTCGTCGACGCCGACAAGCTCGAGATCGTCTACGGCGCCCAGGACGTCTCGGCGCACACCTCGGGCGCGTACACGGGTGAGATCGCCCCGGCGTTCCTCACGAAGCTCGGCGTGACCTACGCCGTCATCGGCCACTCGGAGCGGCGTGAGTACCACGCGGAGTCCGACGAGCTCGTCAACGCGAAGGTCAAGAACGCGCTCGGCGCGGGCCTGGCGCCCATCCTGTGCGTCGGCGAGAAGCTCGACGTCCGCAAGGCGGGCGAGCAGGTCCCCGTGACGCTCGCGCAGCTCGACGGCGGGCTCGCGGGCCTGACGGCCGAGCAGGTCCGCGAGGTCGTCGTGGCGTACGAGCCGGTCTGGGCGATCGGCACGGGCGAGACCGCCACGCCGGAGGACGCCCAGGAGCTGTGCGAGGCGATCCGCGTGCGCATCGCGGAGCTGTACGACCAGGACACCGCGGACGCGGTCCGCGTGCTGTACGGCGGTTCCGTGAAGTCGTCGAACGTCGCGTCGATCATGGCGAAGCCGGACGTCGACGGCGCTCTGGTCGGCGGCGCGAGCCTCGACCCCGAGGAGTTCGCCAAGATCGTGCGCTACCAGTCGCACGCAGTCGGTCTCTGACCCACTCCCACCGGCGCCCCGGTGCGGCTCCTGTCTCACCCAGGGCCTCACCGGGGCGTCGATGTGGATTCTGGCGCGATTCGTCGCCTACCCTGTACCCGGCCCGCGCGTCGTCGCGCGGGCGGCCCCGCTTCGCTAGTGAGGAACGACACCGACGTGACCGGTTTGAAGATCTCGATGCAGGTGCTCCTGGTGCTGACCAGCGCACTCCTCGTTCCGTTGGTGCTCCTCCACAAGGGCAAGGGCGGAGGTCTCTCCGACATGTTCGGCGGCGGCATCACGTCGAGCGCCGGCAGCTCGGGCGTCGCTGAGCGCAACCTCAACCGGATCACCGTCGGTGTCGCGCTCACGTGGGCCGGCGTGATCGTGGTGCTCGGTCTGATCGAGCGCTACGACGGCTGAGGCGGGGGACCATGGCGAGCGGTAACGCGATCCGAGGCTCCCGCGTCGGCGCGGGCCCCATGGGCGAGGCGGAACGCGGCGACGCGGCTCCGCGGATCTGGATCTCCTACTGGTGCGCGAACGGCCACGAGACGCGCCCGAGCTTCGCCGAGGAGGCCGCCGAGGAGGCGCCCGCGACCTGGGACTGCCCGCGCTGCGGCTTCCCCGCGGGTCAGGACCAGGAGAACCCTCCGGCGCCTGTGCGCAACGAGCCGTACAAGACGCACCTGGCGTACGTGAAGGAGCGGCGGTCCGACGAGGACGGCGCCGCGATCCTCGACGAGGCTCTCGCGGCCCTGCGCGCACGGCGCGGCCGCTGACCCAGCTCGACCGAAGGGCCCCCGCACCGCGCGGGGGCCCTTCGGCGTGTCAGGCCACGTGTGCCGACGCCGGTGATCCGGCTGTCCTGCGCGAGGCTCAGGGCAGCACGCGGAGCAGGGCGAAGCCGTCGTAGCCCTTGCTGCCCACGGTCTGCAGCACGGTCGCCTCGAGGTGTGGGTGGTCGGTCAGCAGCTCGACCATGCGTCGCACGCCCTGGACCCGGTCGTCGGGGTGCTCGGGGTCGATCACCGCGCCGTCGCGCACGACGTTGTCGACGACGATCGCCGTGCCGGGCCGGGAGAGCGCGAGCGACAGCTCCACGTACCGCGCGAGCTGTTGCTTGTCGGCGTCGATGAAGATGAAGTCGAACGGCTCGGTGCCTGCGGCCACGAGCGCGCCGAGCGAGTCGACGGCGGGACCGACGACGACCTCGACGAGGTCACCCACCCCCGCCTGGGTGAGCGACGCACGAGCGACCTCGGCGTGCTTCGGGTCGAGCTCGAGGCTCACGAGGCTGCCGTCCGACGGCAGCGCCCGCGCGAGCCAGAGCGTGCTGTAGCCGCCGAGCGTGCCGATCTCCAGGACGCGGCGGGCACCGACGAGCGAGGCGAGCAGCTGCAGCAGCTTGCCCTGGTTCGGCGCGACCGCGATGTCGGGCAGTCCCGCCTCCGCGGCACGTTCCCGCGTGGCGGTGACGTCCGCGTCCTCGCGGACCAGCCCACCGAAGTAGGAGTCGACCTGTGCCCACCGCGCGTCGGGACCGCTCGGGACGGGCTGGACGTGCGGCGCCTGGGCCACGGCGGTTCCCTCTCGGTGGTCGGTCAGGCGGGGGCGCCGCCTGCGGGCAGGTCCGCGGCCGCGGCCGCGTCGAGCAGCCACAGGGTGCGCTCGGTCCCGAGCGCACCTGCGGCGGGCGTGACGGAGACAGGCGCCGACGAGAGCGCGGACGCCACCGCGGACGCCTTCTCGGCGCCCGCGGCGACCACCCAGACCTCGCGCGCGCCGCGGATCGCGTCGAAGGTGAGCGTCACGCGCAGCGGCGGCGGCTTGGGGGAGCCGTGTACGCCGGCGGTGGCGACGCCCTCGACGTCGACCGCCGGGTGGCCCGGGAAGAGCGACGCGACATGGCCGTCGGGCCCCATGCCGAGGAGCAGCACGTCGAACCGGGGCACCTGCCGACCCTCGTCGGCGTACCGGGCGAGCTCGGCGGCGTAGGCCTCGGCGGCCGCCTCGGGCGTCGGGACGGTGTCGTCGAGCGCCGCGACGGGGTGCACGTTCGCCGTGGGCAGGGCGTCGCCGAGGGCCGTGAGCAGCGCGTCACGCGCCTGGGTCTCGTTGCGGTCGCCGTCACCGTCCGGCAGGAACCGCTCGTCGCCCCACCACAGGTGCACCTGCGACCAGTCGACCGCATCGCGCACGGGCGAGGCAGCTACCGCGGCCAGCGTGGCGATGCCGACCGTCCCGCCGGTCAGCACGACGTGCAGGGGAGCGCGGTGCGACTGCGCGTCGACGAGCGCGACGAGCAGGCGCGCCGCGGTGGCCTGCGCCAGGAGCGTCGCGTCCGGGTGGACGACGACGTCGCGCGCCGCCCGCGCGGTCATGCGGGGATCCTCGCCAGACCCTTGGTGAGCACCTCGCCGTACACCTCGTCGGGATCGAGCCGGCGCAGCTCCTCGGCGAGGCACTCGCGCAGGTGCCGGATCGGCAGTGCGATGCGGTGCTCCGGCTGGCCCGGCTGGTGCAACGCGGCAGTCTTGCCGTCCGGGCGGCCGAGCACGATGTCACCCGACTCGCGCTCGAGCTTGACCTGGACGATCGCCGGGGCGTCCAGGATGCGCTCGACCTCGACCGGGCAGCGCAGTGCGTGCGCGAGCCAGGCGGCCACCATGTCGACGGACGTGTGGGTGGCCTCCCCGGAGACGACCGCGCGGCGCACCGGCTCGTACGGGGGCTGCTCGAGCGTGGCCGCGACGAGCCCGCGCCACAGGGTCGCGCGGGTCCACGCCAGGTCGGTGTCGCCCTCCTGGTACGACTCGGCGAGACGGCGCAGCCACGCGTGCGGGTCGGACGAGCGCACGGAGTCCGTGATGCGGCGCTGTGCCATCCGGCCGAGCGGCGTCTGAGACGGGACGGCGGGCGGCTCGTACGGCCACCACGCGACGATGGGGGCGTCCGGCAGCAGCAGCGGCATGACGAGGGTGTCGAGGTGCTCGGCGACCTCGCCTGCCGGCCGCAGGATGATCACCTCGCTCGCGCCGGCGTCCCCGCCGAGGCGGATCTGGGCGTCGAGGCCTTCGCCGCTGGGGGAGCCGTCGTGCTGCGACTGGATGAGGATGACGCGGCACGGGTGCTCGCGGCTGGCGTCGTTCGCGGCGGCGATCGCGTGCTCCGGGTCGTGGTCACCTGTGTCGACGATGAGCGTCAGGACGCGGCCGAGCGCGACCGCGCCACCCTCGTCGCGCTCGGTGAGCAGACGCTTGGCGATCGCACGCGTCGTGGTGCCCGGCATGTCGATGATCACGGCAGCCTCCACGCGCGCCCGTCGCGCGCCATCATCTCGTCGGCGGAGCGCGGGCCCCACGTGCCCGCGCGGTACTCGTCGGGCTTCCCGTGCTTGGCCCAGTACTGGATGATCGGGTCGAGGATCTTCCAGGACAGCTCGACCTCGGTGTTCTGCGGGAACAGCGGCGGGTCGCCGAGCAGCACGTCGAGGATGAGCCGCTCGTACGCCTCGGGCGACGCCTCGGTGAACGCGTGGCCGTACCCGAAGTCCATGGTGACGTCGCGGACCTCCATCTGCGTGCCCGGCACCTTGGCGCCGAACCGCAGCGTGACCCCCTCGTCGGGCTGCACGCGGATGACGAGGGCGTTCTTGCCGAGCTCCTCTGTGGCGGTCGACTCGAACGGCAGGTGCGGCGCGCGCTTGAACACGACGGCGATCTCCGTGACGCGCTTGCCGAGCCGCTTGCCGGTGCGCAGGTAGAACGGCACGCCCGCCCAGCGTCGCGTGTCGATGTCGACGCGGATGGCCGCGTACGTCTCGGTCGTCGAGTGGGGGTTGAAGCCCTCCTCCTCGAGGAAGCCGACGACGGGCTCACCGCCCTGCCAGCCCGAGGTGTACTGACCGCGCGCGGTGTGCCGGCCGATGTCGCGCGGCACGCGCACCGCCGAGAGCACCTTCTCCTTCTCGGCACGCAGCGCGGCGGCGTCGAACGAGACGGGCTCCTCCATCGCCGTGAGCGCAAGGAGCTGCAGGAGGTGGTTCTGGATGACGTCGCGCGCGGCGCCGATGCCGTCGTAGTAGCCGGCACGGCCGCCGATGCCGATGTCCTCGGCCATCGTGATCTGCACGTGGTCGACGTAGTTCGCGTTCCAGATCGGCTCGAACAGCTGGTTGGCGAAGCGCAGCGCCAGCAGGTTCTGCACCGTCTCCTTGCCCAGGTAGTGGTCGATCCGGAAGATGTCGTCGGGCCGGAAGACGCTCGAGACGATCTCCTGGAGCTCGCGGGCGCTCGCCAGGTCGTGCCCGAACGGCTTCTCGATGACGACGCGGCGCCACCGCCCGTCCTGCGGCTGCGAGAGGCCCGAGCGCGAGAGCTGCTCGCACACCACGGGGAACGACGAGGGGGGGACCGACAGGTAGAACGCGTGGTTGCCGCCCGTCCCGCGCGAGACGTCGAGCTCCTCGACCGTCTGCCGCAGGCGGTCGAAGGCGTCGTCGTCGTCGAACGTGCCCTGGACGAACCGGATCCCTTCCGAGAGCTGGCGCCAGGTGGCCTCGCGGAACGGGGTCCGGGCGTGCTCCTTGACCGAGTCGTGCACGATCTGGGCGAAGTCCTGCGTGGCCCAGTCGCGACGCGCGAAGCCGGTCAGCGCGAAGCCCGGGGGCAGCAGCCCGCGGTTCGTGAGGTCGTACACGGCGGGCATGAGCTTCTTGCGCGCGAGGTCGCCCGTGACGCCGAAGATGACGAGCCCGCACGGACCGGCGATGCGGGGCAGCCGGCGGTCACGCGGGTCGCGCAGCGGGTTGATCCCGCTGGCGACCTTCGCGAGGCTCACTGGGCCCCCGCCGCGCGCTCGGCCGCCACGCCCAGGCCCTCGGACACCTTGGCGAGCAGCTGTTCCCAGCTCGCCTCGAACTTCTCGACGCCCTCGATCTCGAGCTGCCGCGCGACGTCGTCGACGTCGATGCCGAGCGCGACGAGGCGGTCGAGCAGCCTGGCGGAGGCGTCCTGGGTACCCGTGACGGTGTCGCGCGCGTCGCCGCCGTGGTCGGCGACCGCCTCGAGCGTCTTCTCGGGCATCGTGTTGACGACGCCCGCGACGACGAGCTCGTCGACGTACAGCGTGTCGGGATAGGCCGGGTCCTTGACGCCGGTCGACGCCCACAGCGGGCGCTGCGGGCGCGCGCCGGCGGCGGCGAGGGCCTGCCAGCGCTCGCTCGCGACGACCTCCTCGTACACGCCGTACGCGAGGCGTGCGTTGGCGATCGCGGCCTTGCCGCGCAGCTCGGCCGCCTCGGGGGTCGCAAGGGCGTCGAGCCGGGGGTCGATCGCGGTGTCGACGCGCGAGACGAAGAACGAGGCGACCGACGCGATCGGAGCCAGGTCGTGGCCGTTGGCGCGCGCCTGCTCGAGGCCCGACTGGAACGCGTCGAGCACGGCGGCGTAGCGCTCGAGCGAGAAGATCAGCGTCACGTTGACGCTGATGCCCTCGGCGAGCACGGCGGTGATCGCGGGGAGGCCCTCGAGGGTCGCGGGGATCTTGATGAAGACGTTGGGCCGGTCGACCGTCGACCACAGCGCGCGAGCAGAGGTGACCGTCGCCGCGGTGTCCCGCGCGAGCCGCGGGTCGACCTCGATCGAGACGCGTCCGTCCTGGCCGTCGGTGCGGTCGTACACGGGACGGAGCACGTCCGCGGCCGCTCGCACGTCGTCGGTCGTGATCGTGAACACCGCCTGGTCGACGTCCGCGCCCTGCGCGGCGAGCGCGCGCAGCTGCTCGTCGTAGGCGTCGCCCTGGCTGATCGCCGCCGCGAAGATCGTCGGGTTGGTGGTCACACCCACCACGCCGCGCTCCACGAGCGAGGCGAGGTTGCCGGAGCGCAGCCGCTCACGCGACAGGTCGTCGAGCCAGACGGCCACTCCCGCCTCGGTGAGCCGTGCGAGGGGTCCGCTCGGTGCCATGGTCGTTCCTTCCCTCATGAGCTTGCTGCGCGCAGGCACGACCGTGCCCTCGCGACCTCCTCGTCATCCTGACCCGCGGGTGCACGGGACGCCTGCTGGAGTTGTGGCGTCCCGTGCACCCGTGCGGATCAGCCCTGCTGGTCGCCCGTGCCGGTCGCCGTCGGGGCGGCCTGCGACGCGGACGGCGCCGCGTCGCCGCGCGCGGCCGCGATCGACTCGTGCGCGGCCGCGACGACGGCCTCCGTCGTGATGCCGAACTCGCGGTAGAGCACCTGGTAGTCCGCCGACGCGCCGAAGTGCTCGAGCGAGATGCTGCGGCCCGCGTCGCCGACGATCTTGTGCCACGAGAGCGCGATGCCGGCCTCGACCGAGACGCGCGCCCGCACCGACGACGGCAGGACCGACTCGCGGTACGCCTCGTCCTGAGCGGCGAACCACTCGAGCGACGGCGCCGAGACGACGCGCGTCGGGACACCGGCGGCCTCGAGCGTCTCGCGCGCCTCGACCGCGAGCTGGACCTCGGAACCCGTGCCGATGAGGATGACCTCGGGCGTGCCGGTGCTCGCCTCGAGGAGCACGTAGGCGCCCTTGGCGACACCCTCGGCGCCCGCGAAGCCGTCCTCGCCGCGCGGGAACGTCGGGACGTTCTGGCGCGTGAGGATCAGGCCGACCGGACCGTCGCGGTGCTCGAGGATCGCCTTCCACGCCTGCGCCGTCTCGTTGGCGTCCGCGGGACGGACGACCGCCAGGCCGGGGATCGCGCGCAGCGCGGTGAGGTGCTCGACGGGCTGATGCGTCGGGCCGTCCTCGCCGAGGCCGATCGAGTCGTGCGTCCACACGTAGATCGCGGGCACGCCCATGAGCGAGGCGAGCCGGACCGAGCCGCGCATGTAGTCCGCGAACTGCAGGAACGTGCCGCCGTAGGCGCGGGTCAGGCCGTGCAGCGTGATACCGGACAGGATCGCGCCCATGCCGTGCTCACGGATGCCGAAGTGCAGCGTGCGGCCGCCCTCGTCGCCCGCGAACTCGTGCGTGGAGCGGTGCGCCGGGATGAAGGACGGCTGGCCCTTCATCGTCGTGTTGTTGGAGCCGGCCAGGTCGGCCGAGCCGCCCCAGAGCTCGGGGAGCTCGTCGGCGATCGCGGAGAGCACCTCACCGGAGGCCGCGCGCGTGGCGACGGCCTTGCCGGCGGGGAACACCGGGAGCGAGTCGGTCCAGCCCGCGGGCAGCTCGCCGGCCCGCAGCCGCTCGAGGAGCGCGGCGCGCTCCGGGTTGGCGGCCTTCCAGGCGTCGAACGACTCCTGCCATGCGGCGCGGACGGTCGCGGCGCGGTCCGCCAGTGAACGCGTGTGCGCGAGGACCTCGGGCGCGACCTCGAACGTCTGGTCCGGGTCGAAGCCGAGGATCTCCTTGAGGCCGCGGATCGAGTCCGTGCCCAGCTTCGAGCCGTGCGACGAGTGGTCGTCGGTCTTGCCGGGCGTCGGCCACGCGATGAGCGTGCGGATCCCGATGAAGGACGGCTTGTCCGTCACGGCCTTGGCGGCCTCGATGGCCGCGTGCAGCGCGTCCACGTCCTCGCGGTACTCGCCGCCGGCGGTCCAGTCGACGAACTGCACGTGCCAGCCGTACGACTCGTAGCGCGCCAGCACGTCCTCGGTGAACGCGATCTGGGTGTCACCCTCGATCGAGATGTGGTTGTCGTCCCACAGCACGATCAGGTTGCCGAGCTCCTGCGTGCCGGCCAGCGACGAGGCCTCGCTCGTCACGCCCTCCTGCAGGTCGCCGTCCGAGGCGATCACGTACGTGTAGTGGTCGAACGGGCTCGTGCCCGCGGGCGCCTCGGGGTCCAGCAGCTGCCGCTCGCGGCGCTGCGCCATCGCGAAGCCGACCGCCGAGGCCAGGCCCTGGCCGAGCGGGCCGGTCGTGATCTCGACGCCCTCGGTGTGCTTGTACTCGGGGTGCCCCGGGGTCTTCGAGCCCCAGGTCCGCAGCGCCTGCAGGTCCTCGAGCTCGAGGCCGAAGCCGCCCAGGTAGAGCTGGATGTACTGGGTCAGGCAGGAGTGACCCGCCGACAGGACGAAGCGGTCACGACCGAGCCAGTGCGTGTCCTGCGGGTCGTGCCGGAGCACGTTCTGGTACAGGAGGTAGGCCACGGGGGCGAGGCTGATCGCCGTCCCCGGGTGTCCGTTGCCGACCTTCTCGACCGAGTCCGCCGCCAGGACGCGCACCGTGTCGACAGCCTTCACGTCCAGGTCGGTCCAACCGACCGTCTGGGCCAGGGGAGCCTTCGCGTTCACCGCACCTCATTCCCACCCGGGGGAGCCGGGTGACGTGTTCCGACTTGCGTGCCGTGTCCGTCAGGCGCCCGCAGGCGGTCAGTCGGCACGGCCTCGCGAGGGTTCTCGCGAGCGCACGGTCGTCCGTGGCTGGCCCGCGCGCCGGTTCGTGCGGATGCGGCCCTGCTGGGGGCACACCCGGACGACGTCGCGCGCGGACGGACGCCGGTTGCCGCTCGAGCCTATAGCGCATGCACAGAGGTCGAGCGACGATGACCAGCCTCCGGCCACTCTCACGCGGCCACGCCGGACGATGTGCGGCGCGCGACCGATCTCACAGGTCCCGCCGGGCGTGCTGGCGGGCCTTTCGTCCCGCGCGCGGCGTAGCATGGCCGTCGACGTCAGCCCCCGACCGGCGCACCGCAGCGACCGGCCGACCCCGAACGAACGGAACCGCCTCGCGTGCGCCTCACCAGCCCCTCGTCCGTCGACGGCAGGTCGACTGACGGCGTCGTCGCCGACGCGCACGGTGCCGGTGCTCCTCGCGGTGCTGCGGTGCGCAGCGCGTCCGCGCCCGCCGCTGGCGCGACGACGGCTCCCGCGTCCGACG
>JAEYNO010000416.1 GCA_023412515.1 Actinomycetes bacterium | reverse complement strand
CGTCGTGGCCGACGCGGGTGCCGTGATCGGCGCGGTGCTCGCGGGGCTGGGCACGAGCGTGAACCCCCAGTGCGTCGTCGTCGGCGGCGAGCTGGCGGAGACGGGCGACGTGCTGCTGGGGCCGCTGCGCGAGGCCGTGCAGCGGCGCGTGCTGCTCAACCAGGTCGCGCCGCTCGAGGTCGTGCCGGCGGCGCTCGGGCAGCGCGCCGAGGTGATGGGGGCCCTGGTCATGGCGCTGCGCTCGGCGGACGTGCCGGTGCGCGCGGACGACGACGCGTCGGTGGGCGGCGCGCAGGACGACGAGGACACGGGTGCGCGGTGCGACGAGGTCGCGGGTGCGCGGGACGGGCGGGTCGATGGTCGGGGTTGACCGCTGCGGTGCGGGGGGCTTCACTGCACGGGGCACGGTGGTGCGCGGCGGACGCACGCGGTGCGGGCGCGCGCGGAGCGGACGGGGTCGACGATGACCGAGACGACGAGGGTCCCGCTGCTGGCGATGCGCGGGATCAGCAAGCGGTTCGGCGGCGTCGAGGCGCTCGTCGGCGTCGACCTGGACGTGCACCGCGGCGAGGTCGTGGCGCTCGTGGGCGACAACGCGGCGGGCAAGTCGACGCTCGCCAAGATGGTCGCGGGCGTGCTGACGCCCGACACGGGCCTCATCGAGGTCGACGGGCGGCCGGTGACCATCCCGACGCCGGCGGCGGCGCACGCGCTGGGCGTCGCGACGGTGTTCCAGGACCTCGCGCTGTGCGACAACCTCGACGTGACGTCGAACCTCTTCCTGGGCCGGGAGCTGCGCGACGCGCGGGGTCGGCGTGACGACGACCGCATGGAGCAGGTCGCGCGGCAGATCCTGCGGGACCTGACGAGCCGGATCCCGACCGTGCGGGTCCCGCTGGGTCAGCTGTCAGCGGGGCAGCGCCAGGCGGTCGCGATCGCGCGGACGCTCATCGGGTCGCCGCGGATCGTCGTGCTCGACGAGCCGACCGCGTCCCTGTCGGTCGCGCAGACGGCCGAGGTGCTCGTGCACATCGAGGGCCTGCGCGACCTGGGGCTCGCGGTGGTCCTCATCAGCCACAACATGACCGACGTGCGGTCGGTCGCGGACCGCGTCGAGGTGCTGCGGCACGGGCGCAACAACGGGTCGTTCGACGCGCGGTCGACGGGGTACGAGCAGATCATCGCGGCCATCACGGGGGCGTCGCGCGCACCCGGCGCGCGCCGCGTGCCGCTGCCCTCCTGAGGTCGCAGCGGCGCGCGCGGGGCCGCGACCGCCCGCGTGCGGCCGCCCGTGACCCCGTGACCCTGTGACGTGGCCGTGGCCGTGGCCGTGGCCATAGCCGCGGTGCGCGGTCGTCGTGCCTGGCGGAGCGCTGGGTGCGGGACCCGAACGGTCGCGCGTGACGTGCGACGACTCGGCGGCCCGGGCGTCGGCGGGGCGTGCCGCACGTGGTCGCGCTCCCAGATCGCCCGGTCGGCCGAGCGACGCGAAGTTGTGATGAGTTCGTGACCGAGAAGGCATCGTTCGCGGTTGACTTCGGGTTCCGAACTTAAGCATGGTTGTCCCGCTGCACCGGGACGAGGACGACTCCCGTCGCGTCCGAGGCAGCCGGGTACATCCGGTCGGGCCGGCACAGCAGCCGCGCCCGTCCCCGAAGGGCTTCGGGACCGGGAACCTCTCGACGACGAGAAGGAGCACACGATGCAACGCAAGTTCACCATGGTGGCGGCGGCCGGGGCGCTCGCGCTCGGCCTCGCCGCCTGCGGCGGTGGCGGTGCCGGCGCGGGCGGCGGCAGCACCGAGGGTGCCGGCGGCGGCGCCGACCCGAGCGAGATCACGATCGGCGTCGCGATGCCGACCGAGACCTCCGAGCGCTGGATCGCGGACGGCAAGGCCGTCAAGCAGGGCCTCGAGGACCTGGGCTACAAGGTCAACCTGCAGTACGCGGGCGACGACATCCCGACCCAGACCCAGCAGATCGACCAGATGATCACGAGCGGCGCCGACGTGCTCATCATCGCGTCGATCGACGGCACCGCCCTCACGAGCCAGCTCGAGAGCGCCGCCGCGCAGAACATCCCCGTCATCGCCTACGACCGCCTCATCCGCGACAGCGAGAACGTCGACTTCTACGTCACGTTCGACAACTTCGCGGTGGGCGTCGCGCAGGGCACCGCGCTGCTGCAGGGCATGGGCCTCATCGACGCCTCGGGCGTCGCGGTCCAGGGCGTGCAGGGCCCGCTCAACATCGAGCTGTTCGCCGGCTCGCCCGACGACAACAACGCCGGGTTCTTCTTCGACGGCGCGATGTCCGTGCTGCAGCCGTACATCGACAACGGCACGCTCGTCGTGAAGTCGGGCCAGACGGACTTCGACACCGTGGCCACGCTGCGCTGGTCGCAGGAGGCCGCCCAGAAGCGCATGGAGGACCTGCTCACCTCCACGTACTCCGACGGCTCGAAGCTCTCGGGCGTGCTCTCGCCGTTCGACGGCATCTCGCGCGGCATCATCACGGCGCTCCAGGGCGTCGGCCAGGGCCCGACCATCGAGGACGGTCTGCCGATCGTCACCGGCCAGGACGCCGAGATCGCGTCGGTCAAGCTCATCAACGACGGCGTGCAGTCCTCGACGATCTTCAAGGACACGCGCAAGCTCGCCGACCAGTCCGTCAAGGTCGCCGAGGCGTTCGTCAAGGGCGAGAAGCCCGAGGCCAACGACACCGAGACGTACGACAACGGCAAGAAGGTCGTCCCGTCCTACCTGCTGACGGTCGACACCGTCTTCGCGGAGGACATCGTGCCGCTGCTCGTCGACTCGGGCTACTGGACCCAGGCCCAGGTCGAGTCGGGCGTCGCCTGACCCGGTGACGCGGCCCGGCCGGGCGACCCCCGGCCGGGCCGTGCCCCACCGCCCGCCACCCGACCACCACTGAACGGAGGGGTCATGGACCACAGCACCATCCTCGAGATGCGGTCCATCACCAAGACCTTCCCGGGCGTCAAGGCGCTGCAGGACGTCAACCTGACCGTGAGGCGCGGAGAGATCCACGCCATCTGCGGCGAGAACGGCGCCGGCAAGTCGACCCTCATGAAGGTCCTGTCCGGCGTCTACCCGCACGGCACCTACGACGGCGACATCGTCTTCGAGGGGGAGGTGGTCGAGTTCGGCTCGATCAACGACTCCGAGAGCCGCGGGATCGTCATCATCCACCAGGAGCTCGCGCTCGTCCCGTACCTGTCGGTCGCGGAGAACATCTTCCTCGGCAACGAGGTGCGCGGCTCCGGCAAGCTGATCGACTGGAACAAGGCCAACGCCGAGGCCGCCAAGCTCCTCGCGCGCGTCGGGCTGGACGAGAACCCGACCACGCCGGTCTCGCAGCTCGGCGTCGGCAAGCAGCAGCTCATCGAGATCGCGAAGGCGCTGTCGAAGGAGGTCAAGCTCCTCATCCTCGACGAGCCGACCGCCGCGCTCAACGACAACGACTCCGAGCACCTGCTCGCGCTGCTGCGGCACCTGCAGCAGCAGGGCATCACCTCGATCATCATCAGCCACAAGCTCAACGAGATCGCCGAGATCGCCGACCGCACCACGATCATCCGTGACGGCCGCACCATCGAGACGATCGACATGTCCGACCCGGACTCGACCCAGGACCGCATCATCCGCGGCATGGTCGGGCGCGACCTCGAGCACCGCTACCCCGAGCGTACGCCGGAGATCGGCGACGAGGTCCTGCGGGTCGAGGACTGGACCGTCCGGCACCCCACGCAGGCCGACCGGGTCGTCATCGACCGCGCGTCGTTCACCGTGCGCGCGGGCGAGGTCGTCGGGATCGCGGGGCTCATGGGCGCCGGGCGCACCGAGCTCGCGATGAGCATCTTCGGTCGCTCGTACGGGCGCGGCATCACGGGCCGGATCTACAAGAACGGCCAGGAGATCCAGGTCCGCAGCGTCGACGAGGCGATCAACCACGGCCTCGCGTACGCCACCGAGGACCGCAAGCGGTACGGGCTCAACCTCATCCAGGACATCCGGCAGAACGTGTCAGCGGCCGGCCTGCGCCGCCTCGCGCGCCGCGGCTGGGTCAACGGCAACGAGGAGGTCCGGGTCGCGGAGGAGTTCCGCGCGAGCCTGAACATCAAGACGCCGACCGTCATGGCGGTCGTCGGCAAGCTCTCGGGCGGCAACCAGCAGAAGGTCGTGCTGGCCAAGTGGCTCTACACCGAGCCGGACGTGCTGATCCTCGACGAGCCGACGCGCGGCATCGACGTCGGCGCGAAGTACGAGATCTACACGATCATCAACAGGATGGTCGCAGCGGGGAAGGCGGTCGTCGTCATCTCCTCCGAGCTGCCCGAGCTGCTCGGCATCTGCGACCGCGTGTACACCCTCGCGTTCGGGCGGATCACCGGTGAGCTGCCCGTCGCCGAGGCCACCCAGGAGCGGCTCATGGAGCTCATGACCATGGAGCGCGAGACAGCAAAGGACCTTGCCTCATGACGGCCATCGCCGGTTTCCGCGAGATGGTGACGCGGAACCTCCGCCAGAGCGGCATCTTCGTCGCGTTCCTCGTGATCGTCGCGCTCTTCTCGTTCCTGAACTCGAACTTCCTGAGCCCCGGCAACCTCACGAACATCGTCCTGCAGTACTCCTACATCCTGATCCTCGCGATCGGCATGGTCATGGTGATCGTGCTGGGGCAGATCGACCTGTCGGTCGGGTCGGTCGTGGCCCTCACCGGAGCCGTGTCCGCTGTCCTCGTGATCCGCAACGGCCAGCCCTGGTGGGTCGGCGTGCTCGCGGCGCTCGTCGTCGGCGGCCTGGTCGGCATGTGGCAGGGCTTCTGGGTCGCCTACGTGGGCATCCCCGGGTTCATCGTCACGCTCGCCGGCATGCTGCTGTTCCGCGGTCTCGCGCAGCGCGTGCTCGACAACGTCTCGCTGTCGCCGTTCGGCGGCACGTACTACGACATCGCCAACGGCTTCTCGACCAACGGCCTGCTCGGCGGCTACGGCGTGGACGTGTTCACGCTCGTGATCTTCGGCATCGCGGTCGTCGGGTACGGCGTCAGCCAGTGGCGCACCCGCATGGGCCGCATCGCGTACCAGCAGGTCGTCGAGGCGCTGCCGCTGTTCGTGCTCAAGCTCGTCGCGATCGCCGCGGTCGTCATGTGGTTCGGCTACCAGCTCGCGCAGTCGCGCGGCCTGCCGAACATCCTCATCGTGCTCGCGGTGCTGATCCTGGCCTACTCGGTCATCACGCAGCGCTCGGTGTTCGGCCGGCACATCTACGCGATCGGCGGCAACCTCAACGCCGCGCAGCTGTCGGGCGTCAAGGTCCGTCAGGTGACGTTCTGGACCTTCGTCAACATGGGTCTGCTGGCCGGTGTCGCGGGTGTCGTGTTCTCGTCCCGCATGAACGGCGCCCAGCCGGGCGCGGGCAACATGTTCGAGCTCGACGCGATCGCCGCGGCGTTCATCGGCGGCGCGTCGACGACCGGCGGCGTCGGCCGCGTGACGGGCGCCATGACCGGTGCGCTGATCATGGCCGTCATGAGCAACGGCATGCAGCTCATGGGCGTCCCGCAGTCCGTCCAGCAGATGGTCAAGGGCCTCGTGCTCCTGCTGGCCGTCGCGTTCGACGTCTGGAACAAGCGGCGCGCCGAGGCGCGCTGACACCACCCGCGCGCCCCGTGCCGGACACCCGGCGGGGGGCGCGCGACGTGCAGCGGGGGCCAGGACCGACGGTCGCGTCGGCCGCCGGTCCCGACCGCTAGGCTCGGCCGACGTGAGGGGACCGATGTCGGGATCGCAGTCGTCCCTGCGGGGCGCGAACCGCGCGCTCGTCGTCGAGACCGTCAAGCGCTACGGCGGCCTCACGCAGGTCGAGCTCACCGTGGCCACCGGGCTCTCGCCCGCGACCGTGTCCTCGATCGTCAAGGAGCTGCTCGCAGGCGGCGTCGTCGACACCCACGGCACCATCCGCTCGGGGCGGCGCGCGCAGCTCGTCACCATCGCGCGCCGCACGGGCCTCGCGGCCGGCGTCGACGTCGGCCCCCGGCACCTGCGGGTCGCGCTCGGCGACGTCACGCGCGAGATCGTTGCCGAGCAGACGCTCCCGCTGCCGGCGGACCACCGCGCCGACACGACGCTCGACCGCGTCGCGCTGCTCGTCATCGACCTGCTCGAGCGGGTCGGCGCGTCGGTCGACGAGCTCGTCGGCCTCGGCGTGGGGCTGCCGGCGCCCGTCGAGCCCGGCACGGGCCTCGTGACCGTGCGCGGCCTGCTGCGCGGGTGGGACGAGGTGCCCGTCGTGCACGTGCTGGCCAAGCGCCTGGCCAAGCCCGTGCTGGTCGACAACAACGCGAACCTCGGGGCCCTCGCCGAGAGCCGGTTCGGTGCCGCGCGCGGCTACCAGGACGCGGTGTACGTCTCGGCGGGCGCGGGGACGGGCGCCGGGATCATCCTCTCGGGGCACCTGCACCGCGGGTTCGGCGGCACGGCCGGCGAGATCGGGCACGTGCAGGTCGACCCGCAGGGGCGCATCTGCCGGTGCGGCAGCCGCGGCTGCCTCGACACGGTCGTCGGGTACCCGGCGCTCGTCGAGCCGCTCACCGTCAGCCACGGCACGCTCACGCTGCGCGACCTCGTGCAGCACGCGGTGGACGGCGACCCCGGCTGCCGGCAGGTCGTGGCCGACGCCGGTGCGGTGATCGGCGGCGTGGTGGCGGGCATGGCGATGGTGGTCAACCCGCAGTGCGTCGTCGTCGGCGGCGAGCTCGCGGAGACGGGTGACCTGCTGGTGCAGCCGATGCGCGAGGCCATCGCGCGCCGCGTGCCGCTCAACCAGATGGTCACGCTCGACGTCGTCCCCGGGGACCTCGGCGTCCGCGCGAAGGTGCTCGGCGCCCTCGCGCTCGTGCTCGAGGCGACCGACCAGATGGGTGCGGACGTCGGCGCCGGGCGCGGCACGGGCGGCGAGGACGGCGCGGCGGCCACCGGGGAGCAAGGTGGCTGACAGGTTTGACGCCCCCGAGAGCGGGGGAAACACTGGTCGGTACGTGCGCGACGAAGGGCAGGTGGGCGAGGCCGTGGGTGTCGGCAGGCGGACCCCTGTGCTGTCGGTGCAGCAGGTGTCCAAGCGGTTCGGGGCGGTCGAGGCGCTCGTCGGCGTGGACCTCGTCGTGCACCCGCACGAGGTCGTGGCCCTGGTGGGCGACAACGGTGCGGGCAAGTCGACGCTCGCGAAGATCATCTCGGGCGTGCTGCAGCCCGACGCGGGCCTGCTGGAGATCGGCGGCGAGCCCGTCGCGCTGCCGTCGCCGTCGGACGCGCACCAGGCGGGCGTCGCGACGGTGTTCCAGGACTACGCGCTGTGCGAGAACCTCGACGTCACCGCGAACCTCTTCCTCGGGCGCGAGCTGCGCGAGCGCACGCTCATGCGCGAGGGCGAGATGGAGCGCGTCGCGCGGCGGATCCTGCACGACCTGTCGAGCCGGATCCCCGCCGTCCGCACGCCCGTGTCGCACCTGTCGGCCGGGCAGCGGCAGACGGTCGCGATCGCGCGGACCCTGATCGGGTCGCCGCGGCTCGTGGTGCTCGACGAGCCCACGGCCGCGCTGTCCGTCGCGCACACCGCGGAGATCCTCACGCACATCGAGCGGCTGCGGGAGCTGGGGCTCGGCGTCGTGCTCATCAGCCACAACCTCAACGACGTGCGCGCCGTGTCGGACCGCATCGAGGTGCTGCGGCACGGGCGCAACAACGGGTCGTTCGACGCACGCCACGTGTCGCAGGAGGAGCTGCTCGCGGCGATCACGGGCGCGACGCAGGTCGCGCCCGTGACCACCTCGGTCGGGCTGCGGTAGCCGGGCGGTCGGGCGGGGGTCAGCGCGCGGCGAGGCTGCGCAGGCCGAACCCGCCGAGCACGAACCCGGTGCCGGTGCCGACGACGGCGAGCGCGACCCCGAACGCGATGACGGACGTGAGCAGCGAGCCGCGCACGAACGTGCCCTGCGCGACGGTGTCGCGCATCGGGTCGTCCTGGTCCATGGTCGCGTAGGTCTCGCCGTCGGCCATGTCGGAGATGTGGCCCTTGATGGCCTCGGTCTGCGCGAACGCGGTCCACGGCGACGAGATCTGCTGACCGGCGAAGGCGGGTGCGTCCTCGGCGACCATGGCGCGCTCGGACGCGAGGCCCTGGGAGACGGCGACCCAGGCGCCGGCGCCGCCCAGGATCATGAGCGCGCCGAGCGCGACGAGGAGCGTGCCGAGCAGGCGCACGCGCCGGGCGTTGCGGCGTCCGGGTGCGTCGTCGGTGCGCGGGGCGGTGCTGGCTGCGACGTCGGCGGTCATGGGGTGTCCTTCCGATGGCCGGTGGCGTCCTCGTGGACGTCCGGCGACCACGGTGATGGGTGAAATCTCAAGCACGCACCCCGTGAAACGGTTCGTATGACCTGGGTCACAGACTTTCGTCTCTGGTGTCCGGGACGTGGACCGGCCCCGCACTCGCGCGTGCGGGGCCGGTCACGTCTCAGGCGACCGCGCAAGAGGCCCCGTTGAGCGTGAACGCCGACGGCGCGGTGTTGGTCCCGCCGTGCGTGCCGTTGAACCCGAGCTGCACCGAGCCGCCCGGCGGGATCGCGCCGTTCCACGCCGCGTTCGTCACCGTGACCTGCGCGCCCTGCTGGGTGGCGGTCCCGCTCCACGCCTGCGTCACCTGCTGACCCGACGGGAACGCGAACCGCAGCGTCCAGCCGTCGACCGCGGTCGCGCCGTCGTTGCGCACCGTCACCGACGCCGTGAAGCCGGTCGGCCACTGGTTCGCCGTGTAGGTCACCGTGCAGGCGCCGGCGGGTGCCGTCGGGGTTGACGTGGGCGTCGGCGTCGGGGTGGGCGTGACGGTCGGCGTGGGGGTCGGGGTGGGCGTGGGGGTCGGCGTCGGCGTGGGGCTGGGCGTCGGGGCCGGCTGGTCGAGCCCGAAGAACGCGATCGCGGCCGCGGCGTCGACCGGCAGGTTGTGCGTCGTGCCCTGCAGCCGGTTCGTCTCGAACGGCGCCCGGGTGCCCGTGCCGCCGTACCGGGCGCGCGTGCGGTTGCCGAGCGTCTCGCTCGACGCGGGCGTCGCGCTGATCCCGAGCACGTTGGTCCACTGCTTGGTGGCCTCGGTGAAGTTCTGGAAGCTCAGCGTCTCGTCGTTGGTGCCGTGCCACAGCTGCACGCGCGGCCGCGGGCCGCTGTACCCGGGGTAGGTGGCGCGGGCCAGGTCGCCCCACTGCTGCGCGGACAGCACGCGCCGTCCCTGCGCGCAGTCGCTGTTCCAACCGGCCTGCGCGGTCGTGCCGGGCTTCGGCCCGCCCGTCGCGAAGCACGTGGCCGGGACGCCCGCGAACGCCGATCCCGCCGCGAACACGTCGGGGTACTCGGCGAGCAGCAGCTGCGTCGTCATCGCCCCCGACGAGACGCCCGTGACGAACACGCGCGAGGTGTCGGTGCGGTAGTGCTGCTGCACGTACCGCACCATCTGCACGATGCTCTGCGGGTCGCTGCCGCCGTCGCGCGTCATCGCGGCGGCCGACGAGACGTCGAAGCAGTTCCCCGGCCGGTTGGTGCTCGGGTACACCGCGATGAAGCCGTGCTGCGACGCGAGCTCGTCGAACTGCGAGCCGTTGAACATCGCCTGCGCGCTGCCCGTGCAGTAGTGCACGACGACGAGCACCGCGGGGTCGGGCGCGACGCGGTCGGGCACGAACAGGTGCATCCGGAGCCCGCCGGGGTTGCTGCCGAACCCGGTCACCTCGACGAGCGAGGCCGCCTGCGCCGGGGGAGCGGTCGCCACGCCCGCGCCGCCCACGGCCGCGAGGGCGAGGACGACGGCGGCCAGCGTCGCGCGCAGCGCGCC
>JAEYNO010000376.1 GCA_023412515.1 Actinomycetes bacterium | reverse complement strand
TTGGGGGGGGGGGGGGGGGGGGGGGGGGGGGGGGGGGGTGGGCGGGGGGGCGCCGGGGCGGGGGGTGCACCGGCCCGGGCGCCGCGCGTCAGCCGCCGTACGCGGACGCGGCGGCCGTGAGCGCCGCGAGCGGGTCCTCGCCCTGGAAGACGGCCTTCTGCCCGGCCGAGACCAGCGCCGAGCTCAGCTCGTTGAACCGCGTCGAGGTGACCTCGGCGCGGCCGTGCTCGGCGATGTACTCGCGCCAGCCGCGCAGCTCGTCGGCGTTGCCCAGCGCGGAGAACGCGTCGGTGTCGTACACCGACGACCGCGACGGCAGCACACCGGCCTCGGCGAACGCCGTGGCCGACTCGACCGACGTGTAGTACTCGATGAACTTCCACGCGCCCTCGGGGTCGGCCGAGTTCGCACCGATGCCCATGGTCTGGCCGGCCACCGCGGTGGGCAGCGGGCCGGACGCGTCGAACGGCGCGGGCGCGACCTGCAGGTTGTCGCCGATGCCGTCGCCGGCGCGGGCGGCGCCCACGCGCTGCGTGCCCTCGATGGCCATCGCGATGGTGCCCGCGGCGACGCCCTGCACGACGTCGTCGGCGGTCATGGACAGCGCCTCGTCGCCGAACGCGCCCGCGTCGTGCAGGTCGGCCATCATGCCGAGCGCCGCGACGCCCGCGTCGTCGGCGAACACGGGCTCGCCCGCGCCGTCGAGCACCTCGCCGCCGTTGGCCCACGTGAACGGGATGAACTTCTCGACGAAGTCCGCGCCCAGGCCCTGGTCGGAGAACCCGATCGCGAGCCCCGTGGTCACGTCCGTCTCGGCGACGAGCCGCGCGGCGACGTCGACCAGCTCGGCGCTCGTCGTCGGCAGCGATGCCCCGATCTGGTCGAGCAGGTCCTGCCGGTACCAGAGCATCCACGCCCGCACCTCCCACGGCACGGACATCACCTCGCCGTCGAACGTGACGCCGTCGAACGGGAAGATCGAGTCGTCCTTCAGGGTGTCGAGGTCGGCGCCCGCGACCTCCGCGAGCGGCTGCAGCGTGCCCGCGTCGACGTGCGTCGCGAGCTGCGTGGAGTACACGTTGAGGATGTCGGGGCCCTGCCCCGAGCTGGTCGCGCGGATGACCTCGGCGTCGATCTGCGCGTAGTTGATGGACCGGACGGTGACCTCGACGTCGTCCTGGCTCGCGTTGAAGCCCTCGACGACCTGCTTGAGGGCCTTGCCGCGCGCGTCGTCCGACGCGGGGTCGAGGAACGTCCACAGCTCGAGCTGCGACGTGCCGCCGGGCTCGGCGCCGCTGCTGGTGCCGCACGCGGCGAGGGGGACGGCGAGGGCGACGGCCGCCGCAAGGGCGACGGCGGCACGCCGCGCGGTGAGGTGGGTGCGCATGAGTTCCTTCTCCTTTGAAGTGAGTTCTGCGACGAGGTGCGTGCGGTGCCGGTGCGACGGACCGGGGACGGCGGGGGCCGCCCCGGCTCACCCCTTGGTCGCGCCGGCGGAGAGCCCGGAGACGATGCGCTTCTCCATGAGGACGAAGAGCAGGATCATCGGGACGACGGTGACCACGACGGCGGCGGTGAGCTGGCCCCACTCGATGCCGTACTGGGACAGGTAGTTGTAGAGCCCCACCGAGACCAGGCGCTTGTGGTCGGAGCTGACCATGGTCGAGGCGATGAGGAAGTCGTTCCAGACGGCGACGAACGCGACGACGGACGCGGCGGCGATGCCGGGCTTCGCGAGCGGCAGCACGAGCTGCACCATGATCCGCAGGTCGCCCGCGCCGTCGATGCGGCCGGCCTCCTCGAGCGACGCGGGGATCGACTGCAGGAAGCCCCGCAGCATCCACAGCACGGTCGGCACCTGCCACGCGGTGTAGACGACGATCATGCCGAGGTACGTGTCGTACAGGCCCGTGCGCACCGCCAGGAAGTACAGCGGCACGAGGATCGCGATGCCCGGGATCATCGACGTCATGAGGATGAGGAACAGGCTCGCGTCGCGGCCGCGGAACTGGAACCGCGCGGTCGCGTAGGCGCCGAGCAGCGCGAGCACGATCGTCAGGGCCACCGACCCGCCCGCGACCACGATGCTGTTGAGCAGGTACCGCGGCACCTGCGAGTCGAACAGCACCGTCGCGTAGTTCTGGAGGGTCGGCGCGGCCGGGACCCAGCCGCCGTCGGACAGCACGGCGCCCTTGCTCTTGAGCGACGTCGACACCGCCCACAGCAGCGGCAGCACCGCGAACGCCGACGCGGCGACGAGGCCGACGTACGCGAGCGGGCCGGCGGGCTTGTGGCGGCCCCGCCCGGGCACCCGGCGTGCGGCCGGGCGGGCGACGGGCGCGACGACGCGGGCCGTGGTGGTCTCAGACATCGCGGTCACCTCGCAGCATCCTGATGTAGGCCAGGCCGAAGACGACGTTGAAGGCGAACAGGATCACGCTGTACGCCGCGCCCAGGCCGAGGTTGAAGTAGCTGAAGGACTGCTGGTACGCCTCGAGGCTCACGAGCTGCGTCGCGCTGAACGGGCCGCCACCGGTGAAGGTCAGCACGAGCGTGACCATGTTGAAGTACAGGAGCGTGAGCATGATCGCGACGACGAACACGGTGGGCGCGATCATCGGCAGCGTCACGGACCGGAACCGCCGGAACGCGGTGGCGCCGTCGACCTCGGCCGCCTCGTGCAGCTCGGCGGGCACGCCCTGCAGCGCCGCGAGCACGAGGATCGTCGCGAGCGGGTAGCTGAGCCACACGTTGACGAGCACGAGCGCGACCATCGCGAGCACGGGGTCGGCGAGCACGTCGACCCGCTGGCCGCCGAGGCTGCCCAGGCCCAGCGGCCCGTAGTCCGGGTTGAGCAGCCACCGCCACAGCAGCGCGGCGACGGTCTGCGAGATCACCCAGGGCATGAGGATGAGGACGCGGAACACGCGGCGCAGCCGGGCGGGCCGGTCCAGCAGGTGCGCGAGCCCGACCGCCAGCGGCAGCGCCAGCACGAGCGAGCCGACGACGTAGACCATCGACCGGCCGATCATGGCCCAGCCCTGCGCGGTGCCCAGCACGCTGAGGTAGTGCTGCAGGCCGACCAGGTCGCCGACCTGCGTGTAGCGGGTCTCGTGCACGGACAGGTTGAGCGCGAACAGGATCGGGAACACCGACACGAGCGCGACGAGCGCGACGGCCGGTGCGAGCAGCGCGAGCGGCAGGCGCGAGGACCGCAGCGACCGGCGCCGGGCGGCCGGGACGGTCGCGGGGGGCCGCGGCGCGCGGGACGGCGGCGGTGCCGTCGGCGGCGTGGTGAGGCTCATGGTCATCATCGACCTCCGGGGTCAGACCTGCGCGACGGCGGGTGCGACGGGGGCGGGACGCGGGTGGCGTGCGGCGGGGACGCGGACGACGGCGGACCGGAACAGCCCCGCGTCGACGAGCCGCTGCTTGGTGGCGCGCAGGCTCGGCCCGACGGCGGCGACGAGGGGGTCGACGTCGGCGCGCACCGCGAGGGCCGCGGCACGGTCGCCCGCGCGCAGCGCCGCGGCCTGCCGCAGGAACGGCGCGGGGTCGACCTGCATGACGCCCGAGACGACACCCGCGCCGCCCGCGTCGAGCACCTCGGGCAGCAGCGCGTCGTTGCCGGAGTAGACGGGCACGTCGTCGGGCAGGGACGCGACGAGGTCGGCGACGTAGCGGGTGCCGGGGATCGACACCTTGACGCCGTCGAGCCCGGCGGCGACGACCACGTCGGCGAGCCGCTCGGGGTCGACGTCGACGCCGGTGCGCGCCGGGAACACGTACGCGAACAGCTCGTCGTCGCCGTCGAGCACGTCGCGCAGGCGCACGTAGTAGTCGAGCAGCGCGTCGCCCGGCACGTCGGTGTAGTACGGCGTGACGGCCGCGAACCGCGTGGCGCCGACGTCGCGCGCGCGGTGCGCGAGCGTCACGGCCTGGTGGGTGGACGCGGCGCCGACGTGCGCGAACACGTGCGCGGCGCCGATCTCCTCGACCGCGGCCTCGAGGACCGCGATCCGCTCGTCGTCGGACAGCGCGACGAACTCGCCGGTGGTGCCGGCGACGAAGTGCGCCTCGACGTCGAGGTCGGCGACGTGCGCGAACAGCCGGCGGCAGGACGCGAGGTCGAGCGTGCCGTCGTGCGCGAACGCGGTCGCGAGGGCGGGCAGCAGGTGGGGGCGGGTGCTCATGCGGTCTCTCCGTCCGGTGGGGTCGCGGCGCGACCGGTGTCGAGGCGGCTCAGCGCGTGCACCATGCGGGTGCGCGCGCCGAGCAGGTGTCCCTGCAGCTCGACCACGGCCTCGTCGACGCGCCCGGCGCGGGCGGTCTCGAGGATCGCGACGTGCGACGCGAGCGACGGGCCCAGGTCGACGTCCTCGGCGTTGGTGATCTCGAGCAGGACGGCGAACGTCGGCTCGTACTGGCGCCAGATGTCGAGCAGCCGGCGGCTGCCGGACAGCGCGTAGAACGACGTGTGGAACGCGAGGTCGGCGTGCGCGTAGTCGGTGTAGCGCGCCGCGTCGGCGGCCCGGCGCATGGTGGCGAGCGCGTCGAGCGCCTCGCCCCAGTCGGCGTCGGCCGCGCGGTCGTGCGCGAGCCGCAGCGCGAGCGTCTCGACGGCCTCGCGGATGGCGTAGAGCTCGACGACGTCGTCGGTGGTGAGCCCGGCGGCGAACATCTTGCGGCGCCGCACGACGACGAGCCCCTCGGACTCGAGGCGCCGCAGCGCGTCGCGCACGGGACCGCGGCTGACGTCGAACGACTCCGCGAGGCGGGGCTCGGCCAGGTGGGCGCCCGCCGGGACGTCGCCGGCGATGATCATGCGGCGCAGCCGCTCGGTGATGACGTCGCCGAGGGCGGTGGCGGGCACCGGTTCGAGCGAGGACCAGGTCATGCGACGTTCTCCCTTGAACGTTGCGTCAACTGTTAACAGGTGACTGTAATCGATTACTGGACGCCCGGCCAAGACCCCGGAACCCGCCCGGCCGGGTGAAGTCCGGACCTACGATGTGGCGGGCCCGGCGCGCCCCGCGCGCCCGCGGACCCGACCGAGGAGGACCGTGCCCCGCATCGTCGACGTCGCCCGCCGCGCGGGCGTGTCCACCGCGACGGTCTCGCGCGCGCTCAACGGCAAGCCCGTGCGCCCCGAGCTGCTCGCCGCCGTCACGGCCGCCGCCGCCGAGCTCGGCTACACGCCCGACCGCACCGCGCGTTCCCTGCGGCGCCGGTCGAGCGACGTCGTCGCGCTCGTGCTGCCCGATGTCGAGAACCCGTTCTTCACGGCCGTCGCGCGCGGCGTCGAGGACGTCGCGCAGGCGCACGGCGTGTCGGTCGTGCTGTGCAACACGGACGACGACGCCGCCAAGGAGGCGCGCTACCTGGCCGTCGCGCAGGACGAGAACATGGCCGGCGTCGTCATCGCGGCCGCGTCCGGGCGGCCCGCGCTCGGGCCGCTGCTCGCGCGCGACCGGGCCGTGGTCGCGGTCGACCGCGCCGTCGCCGACGACGTCGACCTCGTGACGTTCGACAACGTCGCGCTCGGCCGCGCCGCGACGCAGGGCCTGATCGCGCGGGGCTTCCGGCGGATCGCGTGCGTCACGGGCCCCGCCACGACGAGCACGGCGGTCGAGCGCGCGCAGGGGTGGCGCGACGCGCTCGCGGACGCCGGGCTGCCCGCGCCCGACGACCTGCTGGTGCGCAGCGACTTCCGCGTGGCC
>JAEYNO010000331.1 GCA_023412515.1 Actinomycetes bacterium | reverse complement strand
GCACCGTCCCGGCCGGACGGCGCGTCCGGCGTGCCGTCGACGCGCGCGGCGTCCTGCGGACCGGCCTCCCCGGCGGCTGCCGGGCCACCCACGTCGGCGCGGCCCTCGACCGCGTCCGTCGCGCCCGACGCCCCGTCACGCGTGCCGTCCACGTGCACCCCGCGCGCGGTCAGCCACACGACGAGGACCGCCGCGACCACGATCGCGATGTCCGCGACGTTGCCGATGAACAGCCGCCAGTACGCGAGGAAGTCGATGACGTGGCCGTGCAGCGGCCCCGGCTCGCGGACCATGCGGTCCACGAGGTTGCCGAGCGCGCCGCCGAGCAGCAGGCCCAGCGCCACGGCCCAGCCCGGCGACCCGAGCCGGCGCGACACCCGCACGATGACGACGACGACCGCCGTCGCGACGAGCGTCAGCACCCACGTCATGCCGCTCGCGATCGACAGCGCGGCGCCGTCGTTGCGCACGAGCTGAAGCCCGAGCAGGTCGCCGATCAGCGGCGTGCGCTCACCCGGCCGCAGCGCCGCGACGGCCCACACCTTGGTCAGCTGGTCGACCAGCAGGACGCCCGCGGTGAGGGCGCCGAACACGCGCAGCAGTCGCCGGCGGCGCGCCGGGTCGACCGGCGTCGGCACGGCAGCGGCCCCTGCCGTCGGGGCGCCGCCGTCCGGTCGCTCGTCGGGCAGGGCGGTGTCGTCGTCCGTCATGGGCACCGCAGGAGTCTACGGGCGTGTCAGCGCCGCTCCTCGCGCTGCTTGCACGCCACGCACAGCACGGCGCGCGGGAACGCCTGCAGGCGTGCCTTGCCCACGGCCTGCCCGCACGACTCGCAGACGCCGAACGTGCCGGCCGCGAGGCGGTCGAGCGCGTGCGTCGTCTGCTCCAGCAGGTCGCGCGTGTTGTTCACGAGCGTGAGCTCGTGCTCGCGCTCGAGCGCCGACGACCCGGAGTCCGCCTGGTCGTCACCGGCCCCGTCGCCGGAGTTGCGCAGGAGCTCGGAGAGCTCCGCGTCGGCCTCGGCCAGCTCCGCGGTGAGGCGTTCGCGGTCGGAAGTCAGCTCGGTGGCGACCTCGGCGAGCTCCCCGTCGGTCCACGGGTCCTCCCCGTCACGGACGGGCAGCACGGCCACGAGGGCCGCCCGCCCCTTCTGCGACCCCGTCGTCAGCGTGCTCGGTGCATCGTTGGTGCTCACGGACGTTCCCCCCGTCTCGAGTGCGGCGACTGTATGCGCGTCTGCGCCCGCGCACAACATCACGGGCTGCCTTCGCCCCGGGTGCGACACGCCGTGCCGACCTGCACCGGCGCCGTGACGTGGGGCACGTGACGACGGCTCGCGGGGTGTGGTCGCGCGCCCACGCCTCGCGAGCCGTCGCCGGGTACGACGACGCCGCCGGGGGTGGCACCTCCCCCGGCGGCGTCGTGGTGCGTCAGATGCTCTGCGACTCCGCGACCGGCTGACCCTGGCCGGAGCGCGGGGGAAGCGCGTTGCCGCGGTTCTCGAGGTCGCCCAGCAGGTTCTCGAGGTAGCTCTTCAGACGCGTGCGGTAGTCACGCTCGAAGACGCGCAGCTCGTCGATCTTGCGCTCGAGGAGCGAGCGCTCCTGCTCGAGCTGGCCGAGCGTGCGCTGCGACGTCTCCTCGGCCTCGCGCACGATGCGGGTGGCGCGCGTCTTGGCCTCGTTGATGAGCCGGTCCGACTCCTCCTGGCCGCTGCGGACGTAGTCGTCGTGCAGCTTCTGGGCCAGGGCGAGCATGCCGGTCGCGGACTCGGGCTCGCTGCTGCGGCCCGGCGCGGGCGCCGACGTGGCCGCCACCGGCGGCTGCGCCAGGGCCGGCACCGGTGCGGGCTGCACCGGCGCGGGCGCCGGGACGGGGGTGGGCTCGGGCGTCGGCTCCGGCTTGGGCGCCGGTGCGGACTGCTGGGCCCCGGCACGGCTCAGCTCGGCGATGCGCCGCTCGGCGGCCGCGAGCTTCGTCTTGAGGTCGTCGTTCTCGCCCTGCAGGTCGCGCAGGGTGTTGACGACCTCGTCCAGGAAGTCGTCGACCTCGTCCTGGTCGTAGCCCTCACGGAACTTGGTCGCCTGGAACTTCTTGTTCAGGACGTCGTCTGCGGTGAGCAGTGCCATCGTCGTCACCTCTGTCGGTCGTACTGGGTCCGGTCGGCGGCAGTCAGTCCACCGACCACCTCGGGCCACGGTAGCGGAGTTTCGGGGCGGTGCACGCCCCCCGGCGCACGGGCGGCGCAGGCCGCCCGGCGTGTGTCACGGCGGGTCCGCCGCGGTGTCGTGGGGCTGCTCACACGCGTGCGAGCAGCGACAGCAGGAAGGAGCAACCGAGCGCGAGCACCAGGAACGCGAGGTCCAGACGCACGGAGCCGATGCCGATCGGGGGCAGCACGCGTCGCAGCGCGCGCAGCGGCGGGTCGGTGACGCTGTACGCGACCTCGGCGACCACCAGCACGAAGCCGGTGGGTCGCCACTCGCGCGCGAACACCTGGACCCAGTCCAGGACGAGCCGCACGAGCAGCAGCAGGAAGAAGACGAGGACGACCAGGTACAGCAGGTTCGCGAAGATGCGCACGCGTCAGCTCTGGTTGTAGAAGCCGGCGCGCGCCGGCGGCTCGGGCGCCGCGGTGTCGCCCGCGAGCTCGACGTGCGCGGGCGACAGCAGGAACACCTTGGCGGTGACGCGCTCGATCGCCCCGTGCAGACCGAAGATCAGCCCTGCCGAGAAGTCGACGAGCCGCTTGGCGTCCGCGTCGTCCATGTCCGTGAGGTTCATGATGACGGGCGTGCCCTCGCGGAACGCCTCGCCGATCTTGCGCGCGTCGTTGTACGACCGCGGGTGGATCGTCGTGATGCGGCGCAGGTCGCCGGACTCGCGCGGCGCGGGGGCCGCCTGCACGCGCGGCGTGCGGTGCAACGGCGTCACCTGAGCCTCGTAGGTCTCCTCGGGCACGGCGGTCTCCGTCTCCTCGTACTCCTCGAGGTACTCCTCGTGGTCGGACCGGTCGTCGGCCAGGCCGAGGTACAGCATCGTCTTGCGCAGCGCTCCGGCCATCGCGTCGTCTCCCATCCGCCAGGTCTCCCCGACTCCCGCGCCCCCGCACGCCCCGTCACCGTCGGACCGGTGCCGGACGTCCCTGCGCTGGTCACGCTAGCAACGTGGACCGCACGCGGCTCGGCGACACGCGGGCGTGTCGGGAGTCGGGCCTGCGCCACGTCAGGGCGTCACGGCCGGGTCGACGAGCCGGACGACGCCGGCGAACCGGCCCGTGGCCGGGGCGCGCTCGTGGACGGAGCGGCGGTGCGAGTAGAGCGTCACGTCGCCGTACGTGTCGCGGCCGTCGACGTGGACGTCGGCGACGCCGCACGCGGCGAGGACCGCAACCACGCCCGCCGCGAGGTCGACCGCGGGCGTGCCCGCCGCCGTCACGCCCGCGGCCGCGGGCACGGCC
>JAEYNO010000317.1 GCA_023412515.1 Actinomycetes bacterium | reverse complement strand
GCGCCGCCAGCACCTCGTCGGCCCGGGCCGCTCCCACCAGGGCGCGCAGGACGCCCGCCGGGCTCGGCAGCACCGGTGCCCCGGCGCCCGCCAGGTCGACACCGGCCGGGCGCCACGCGGCCACCGCGACGACGGCGTCACCCGCGACGGCGACGTCCACGCGTCCGTGCGCGACGTACCGCTCGAGCGCCGGGCCGAGCCACGCGGCGCACGCGTCGGCGCGCGTCGCGTCGTCGGGCAGCACCCAGCGCATCAGGGGGTTGTCCCGGTAGGCGAGCGCGCACACGGTGCGCAGCGTCGGGACGTCGGCCGCGGTCGCGGGGCGCAGGCTCACCACGCCCGACACGGTAGCGCCGGAGCGTCGCGCCGGCCGGTCCGGCGCGGGTGCGTGACGTAGGTTGGCGTCCGTGAGCACAGCGGTCTGCCCGGGGTCGTTCGACCCGATCACGCTCGGTCACGCCGACGTCGTGCGCCGTGCGCGGTCGATGTTCGACGAGGTCGTGGTGGCCGTCGCCCACAACGCGTCCAAGCGCGCGCTGCTGACCCCTGACGAGCGGGTCGCGCTCGCGGTCGACGCGCTCGCGGGCCTCGACGGCGTGCGGGTCGTCGCGACGAGCGGGCTGCTGGTGGACCTCGTGCGCGAGGTCGGCGCGAGCGCCGTCGTCAAGGGGCTGCGCAGCGGGGCCGACCTGGACGCCGAGCACGCGATGGCGCTCATGAACCGGCACCTGTCGGGGGTCGAGACGGTCTTCGTCCTCGGCGACCCGGAGCTGGCCCACGTCGCGTCGTCGCTCGTCAAGGACGTGGCGCGGCACGGTGGACCGATCGAGGACATGGTGACGCCGGCGGTCGCGGCGGCGGTGCGCCGCGCGCTCGCGGGCGGGGGAGAGGACGGACGATGACGGAGCAGGACGACACGCAGGAGCGCGTCGAGGGCGTCGGTGGCGTGCTCGACGCGATCGAGCAGGCGGTGGTGCAGGCTCGCGCGATGCCGATGTCCTCGTCGGTGCTGGTCAACCGCGCGGAGCTGCTGGAGCTCGTCGACGAGGTGCGCGCGGCCCTGCCGGCCCAGCTGCACCGCGCGGACGAGGTGCTCGCGGACGCCGACGCGGCGCGTGCCCAGGCCCAGGCGGACGCGGACGCGGTGCTGGCACGTGCGCGGGCGCGCGCGGCCGAGCTGGTCGACCAGGAGAGCGTCGTCGCGCAGGCCCGCGAGCGGGCCGCGCAGATCGTCGCGGAGGCGCAGGAGACCGCCGAGGGGCTGCGCCGCGACGCGGACGACTACTGCGACCGGCGGCTCGCGGACTTCGAGATCGACCTGGGCAAGGTGCTCTCGCAGGTGCAGGCCGGGCGCGCGAAGCTCGCGGGGCGGCTCGCGCCCGGCGACGCAGGCGCCTCGGCCTGACCCGACGCGCACCGGCCGTTTGGGCGGGGGTCGTCGGTGCCGTACAGTTGTCCGCTGGTCCTGCCTGTCGTGGGCGCGGGCCGAGTCAGTCATGTCGCCACAACAGTCGTGCCGCGCACCCGCGGGGCACGGCCGGGAACGAGGGGAACGGACCGTGCGCCCATCCCACCTCGATCCCCGCTCGCCGTTCGTGCTCGAGACCCACGAGCTCGGCCGACGTCCGGGATCGATGCGGACGGTGCAGCGCACGGTCGCGGCCCCCGACGAGCTCGGCAGCGGCATGATCGGCATCCCGTCCGGGAGCGACCTCGAGCTGGACCTGCGGCTCGAGGCGGTCATGGAGGGGGTCCTGGTCACCGGTTCGATCCGCGGCGAGGCCGTCGGGGAGTGCGTGCGGTGCCTGGAGAAGGTCGTCGAGCCTGTCGATGCACCGATCCAGGAGCTGTACGTCTACCCTGAGCGGGCGCAGGCCGCGGTCGCGAGCGGGGACGACGAGGACGAGGACGTGCGTGAGCTGGAGGGCGACCTGGTCGACCTCGAGCCCGCGCTCCGGGACTCGGTCGTCCCGACGCTGCCGTTCCGGCCCCTGTGCCGGCCGGACTGCCCGGGCCTGTGCTCGCAGTGCGGTGCACGGCTCGCGGACGACCCGGACCATGCGCACGACCTGATCGACCCCCGGTGGGCGGCCCTCGGCGGCCTGGCGGGTTCTGACGACGAGAAGAGAGAGAGCTGACCGTGGCGGTTCCGAAGCGCAAGATGTCGCGCAGCAACACCCGTGCGCGTCGGTCGCAGTGGAAGACCACTGCCACGACGCTCACCACCTGCCCCCAGTGCAAGTCGCAGACGCGTCCGCACGTGGCGTGCCCGACGTGCGGTGCGTACAACGGCCGTCGCTACGTCGAGGCCGTGCGCAGCGAGCACGAGGCCGTCTGACCTTCGCGGCCACGATGACCGGCACACCCGTCGACACCGGCGTCGCGTGAGCACGGCAGCGCAGTCGCTCCTCGAGAAGCTCGGGGTCCACCTGGACCCCGAGCTTCTCGTGCTCGCCCTGACGCACCGCTCGTTCGCGCACGAGGCCGGGGGCATCCCGACCAACGAACGTCTCGAGTTCCTGGGCGACACCGTCCTGGGGCTCGTCGTCACCGAGCACCTGTACCGCACGTACCCCGCGCAGTCCGAGGGCGACCTCGCGAAGATGCGCGCGGCCACCGTGTCGCAGCGTGCGCTCGCGCACGTCGCGCGGGACCTCGAGCTCGGCGACTTCGTGCTGCTCGGCAAGGGCGAGCTCGCGACCGGCGGCAAGGACAAGGACTCGATCCTGTCCGACACGCTCGAGGCGATCTTCGGGGCCGTCTACCTGTCGCACGGCCTCGAGACGGCGCGCGAGCTCGTGGACCGTCTCGTGCGCCCGACCCTCACGGCGGCCGCGGGCCTGGGCGCGGGGCTCGACTGGAAGACGTCGCTGCAGGAGCTGTCCGCCCACCTCGGCCTCGGTGCGCCGTCCTACGACGTCACCGGCGAGGGCCCCGACCACGCCCGGACGTTCACCGCGCACGCGGTCGTGGGCGGTCAGGTGCGGGGCAGCGGCACGGGCAGCGCCAAGAAGATCGCCGAGCAGGAGGCCGCCGCGGCGGCCTACGCGACGCTGTCCGAGCTGCGCGACGCGCAGGACGCCGGCAGCACGGCCGACGCCCGCTGACGCGTGCCCGAGCTCCCCGAGGTCGAGACCGTCCGCGACGGTCTGGCCCGCCACGTGCTGGGCCGCACGGTCGCGGCCGTCCGCGTGCACCGCGACTACTCGGTGCGCCGCCACGACGGCGGTCCGGCCGACTTCGCCGCCCGCCTGACCGGGCGGCGGTTCGAGGCCGCGGTGCGGCGCGGGAAGTTCCTGTGGCTGCTGCTCGACGAGGGCGCCGGGCGCGGCGACGACGCGCTGCTCGCGCACCTCGGCATGAGCGGGCAGCTGCTGGTGCGGGGGCCGGCCGCGCACGTCGACGGGGGGCCCGGCGCCGGGCCGCATGACGCCGCGGACCCGGTCGCGGCGCCGGGACCTCCCGGGTGGGTCGACCACCCGCACCTGCGCGTGCGGTTCGAGCTCGACGACGGCTCGGCGCTCGACTTCGTCGACCAGCGCACGTTCGGCCACCTCGCGGTGCCGGACCTCGTCGCGACGCCGGACGGCGCCCCCGGCGGGCTCGGGTCCGACCGCGCGGTCGTGCCGCTGCCCGTCGCGCACATCGCGCGCGACCTGCTTGACCCCGCGCTCGACCGCCCGGCGCTCGTCGACGCCGTCCGGGCACGCCGCACCGAGCTCAAGCGCGCGCTGCTCGACCAGACGCTCGTGTCGGGCGTCGGCAACATCTACGCCGACGAGGCGCTGTGGCGCGCGCGGCTGCACGGTGCCCGCCCCACCGCCACGGCCCGCCGCGGTGACGTCGAACGCCTGCTCGACGCGGCCGCCGAGGTCATGCGCGAGGCCCTCGCGCAGGGCGGCACGAGCTTCGACGCGCTGTACGTCAACGTCAACGGGGCGTCGGGGTACTTCGACCGCTCGCTCGCCGTCTACGGCCAGGAGGGTCGCCCGTGCCGCCGCTGCGGCACGCTGGTGCGCCGCGACGCGTTCGCCAACCGCTCGTCGTTCACGTGCCCGCTCTGCCAGCCGAGGCCGCGCTCGCGTCGTCCCTGAGCGGCGCCCGCGTCAGCGCGCGACGACGTTGCGCAGCGGCTCGCGCGCCACGAACCGCGCGACGTTGTCCGCCACGAGGTCCCGCCACCCCACGGGGCGGCCCCCGGCGGCGTGCGGGCTGACGAGCACGTGCGGCTCGTCCCACAGCGGCGACCCGGGTGGCAGCGGCTCGGTCTCGAACACGTCGAGCGCCGCACCAGCAAGCGCGCCCGCGCGCACTGCGGCGAGCAGCGCTGCCT
>JAEYNO010000235.1 GCA_023412515.1 Actinomycetes bacterium | reverse complement strand
CGCCCGTGCTTGCCGGTCCGTCCGGGGTGCGCCGGTGGCCGGCCGGCCCGCCGGCCCCGACGCGGGCAGGGGCGGGCCGGCTGGACGGTCGCGCTCCCCGCAGTCGGCGTCAGCCGGTGCTGTCCGGTCCGGCCTCCGTCGGCACCTCGAGGGCGAAGAGGGTGCCCAACGGCGCGGCGAGGGCACGGCCCAGGGTCGTCTCGTCGAGCAGACCGCGCTCCGCGAGCACGCGCAGGGCGGCGTCGCGATCGGCCAGGATCGCGGCGCGCTCGGCCTCGGGGATGCTGCGCGCGGCGACCTCGGCGGCGAAGCGCTCGCCGGTCGTCGTCGGGGTCGGGGTCGGGCGAGCGACCTGCGGCTCGGGGTCCCGCACCCGGAAGCGCAGCGCGGTCAGGACGGTCAGCAGGAGGCCGAGGGCGAGCGTGGTCCACACCGGGGCCTGCATGGTCGTCGGGAGGTCGTAGCCGTCGCGCCCCGAGACGGTCGGCATGCTGATCGAGGCGAAGACCCCGCACACGGCGAACACCGCTCCGACGCCGCAGACCATGCCCGACCACCGGGCGCCGCTGCGCACCCAGGCGACGCCGGTCACGAGGAGCGCCACCACGGCGAGGGCGAAGCACACGGCGGCGATCGGCACCGACTGGTCCGCCGGCATGCGCTGGACGAGGTCCGACTCCGCACCGAGCACGGCGACCCCGGCGATCGGCGCGACCAAGGCCGCGATCGCGAGGACGACGCCGACGCCGGTGAGCGCGCGCCGCGCGGGGCTGGGCGGGCTGTCGTCGATCAGCCCCGCGATCGCGGCGCCGTCGTCGCCGAACGTCGCGACGACGTCGGGGTACGACTGGCAGGCCATCGCCTCGAGCATGCCGAGCCGCAGGGAACCGGCGGCCGAGTGGGCCTCGGCCCAGGACCGCGCGTCAGGATGAACCAGAGCCATGATGGCGCCACGCTACCAACGAGCCGCTCGCCGGCCCGGAGGGCCGGCCGCGCCGGCGTCTCGGCGCGACAGGCGCGCGGGCGCCTGCTCAGGGGTGCTCGTGTCCTGCGTCGTCACCGGCGGCGAACGCGACGGAGTCCGACCAGCGTGCGGATGCTCGACGGGACGAGGTGTGCAGCCACCCCGGCAGACCTGCGGACGCGGGCTCGCTCACGCAGGTCCCTCCGTGTCCGCGTGTTCCGTCCATGTCCCGGGGGTCGACACCTGCCGCGTCGAGGACACCGTCGCCCTCGCCTGGATCACCTGGTCACGGAGGCACGCGGCGAGCCCTCGACCCGCGCGGGGCCGCCGCTGAGTCGCCGGTACTCGTCGACGGTCCTGACGGGCGGCAGGAGGAGCAGCAGAGCGAGGTAGAGCAGGGTTGCCGCCACGGGAGGGACGAACAACGCCATGCCGTCGCCGACGGTGGCGAGGAGCATCGAGAGGACGACCACCGTCGTGACCGTGATCGCCCGCACCCAGGCGGGGCTGAAGCCGCCGCGGGCGGCGACCCCCAGGCACACGCCCCCGAGCCACCGTCCCTCGACGACGCGCGCCCAGAACGGGCCGCGGCGGAGCGAGCCGGTCGCGAGGTCGGACGGGTCCGCCTCGATCGGGCCCGTCCGCTCGAGCACGGCCAGCACGTCCTCGACGGTCACCACGGCGTCCGCGCTGCCGCCGAGCGGTGCGAGCTGCTCGCCGATCGACGCCTCGAGGTCGCGGACCGTCTCCTCCGCGTCCGGTCCGGCGCCGAGCGTCGCGCGGGCGCGCCCCAGGTAGTCCAGCAGCTCGGCGTGCGCGCCGTCGTCGAGGGCGAACACGCGAGTGTGCCCGGCGAGCCGGAGGTGTCGTGCGGTCATGGGTGACGTCCGATCTGCTCGATGGTCTCGGTGAGGGAGAGCCAGGAGGCCCTGAACTCGGCGAGCTGCTGCTCCCCGAGCGGCGTGAGGCTCAGGTACTTGCGGGGTGGGCCGGAGGGCGACTCCCGCCACTCGTGGGTGACCGCGCCCTCCTTCCCGAGCTTGGTGAGCAGGGGGTACAGGGTCCCCTCCTGGGCCGGGAAACCGGCTGCTCTCAGGGCTGCCACGATCTCGGCGGGGTAGCGCTGACGGCCGTCGAGCGCGGTGAGCACCAGCGGCTCGAGGAGCCCTCGCCGCAACGCCGCCAGCCGGTGGTTCTCGCTCATGCAGGTACCTTAGCAAATGCAAGTACCTGAAGCCGAAGAAGCTCTCGGGACGCACCCGTGACGTGCTGGCGGTGACCGCGAGGTCAGGCGGCCGACGTCGCCGCGGCGTGCGTCAGCACGGTGGACAGCAGGCGCAGCGCCCCGGCCTTGTCGAGCGGGTCGTTGCCGTTGCCGCACTTGGGCGACTGCACGCAGGCCGGGCAGCCGGTCGCGCACGGGCACGCGGCGATCGCGTCGCGCGTCGCGCGCAGCCACACCGGCCCCAGGTCGAAGCCGCGCTCGGCGAACCCCGCGCCGCCCGGGTGGCCGTCGTGCACGAAGACCGTCGCGTGCCCCGTGTCCGGGTGCACGAGCGTCGACAGGCCACCCAGGTCCCACCGGTCGCACGTCGCCAGCAGCGGCAGCAGCCCGATCGACGCGTGCTCGGCGGCGTGCAGCGCGCCCGGCGCGACCTCGAGCGTGACGCCCGCCCGCTCCAGGACCTCCGGCGGGGCCGTCCACCACACGGCGGCCGTGCGCAGCGTGCGCGCCGGCAGGTCCAGGTCGTGCGTCGACAGCACCTGCAGGTCGGGGATCCGGCGACGCTGGTAGCCCACCACCTGCGTCGTCACGTCGACCTGCCCGAACGCCCACGTCACCGGCCCCCACGCGACCTCGCGCTCGACCTCGACGACGCCGGTCGACGTGACCCACCGCGCCCACGTGCCGTGGTCGACGTCGCGCCGCGTCGCGAGCGCGACCCCGTCCTCGAGGTGCAGCTCGTCGACCACGTACGTGACGCCCAGGTGCACGTACACCGCCCCCGGGTGCACGGTCGCGTCCGCCGACGCGGCGTCCACCGTGCCGAGCAGCCGACCCGTCGCGCTCTCGACCACGCGCACCGGCTGACCGCCCGCACCGCGCAGGTCCGTGAGCCGGCTCGCCGGCTCGGCGTGCGTCCAGTACCAGCCCGACGAGCGGCGCCGCAGGATCCCGCGCTCGGTGAGCTGACCCAGCACCGCGAGCGCGCGCGGCCCGAACAGGTCCAGCTCCTCGCTGCGCAGCGGCCGTTCCGCCGCCGCCGCGCACAGGTGCGGCGCGAGCACGTAGGGGTTGCCGGGGTCGAACACCGTCGCCTCGACCGGCGCGTCGAGCGCGGCCTCGGGGTGGTGCACGAGGAACGTGTCGAGCGGGTCCTCGCGCGCGACGAGCACCACGAGCCCCTCGGCGCCGGCGCGTCCCGCGCGGCCCGCCTGCTGCCACAGCGACACGCGCGTGCCGGGCCAGCCCGCGATGAGCACGGCGTCGAGCCCCGAGATGTCGACGCCCAGCTCGAGCGCGTTCGTCGTCGCCAGCGCCCGCAGGTGCCCCGCGCGGATCGCCTCCTCCAACGCGCGCCGCTCCTCCGGCAGGTACCCGCCGCGGTACGACGACACGAGGGCCGGCAGCGTCGGGTCGACCGCGCGCAGGTGGTCCCGCGTCGTGGCCGCGACCGACTCCGCGCCGCGGCGCGAGCGCGTGAACGCCAGCACGCGCGCACCCGCCGACACCAGGTCGGCCAGCAGGTCGGCGACCTCGGCCGTCGCCGTGCGCCGCGGGCGGTCCTGCGGCACCGCCATCAGGCGCTCGCCCGTCCCCACCGGCCCCGAGCCCTCGGCCGGCGGGCCCGGCCGCGGGGCGGGACCCTCCGCGCC
>JAEYNO010000205.1 GCA_023412515.1 Actinomycetes bacterium | reverse complement strand
CGTCGGCGTCGTGCGCGACGGGCGCGCCGGAGGCGTTGAGCAGCAGGCAGCCGTGCGCGGCGGCGGTCGAGCCGGCGGCGGTGAGCGCGTCGCGCAGGCCGCGCAGGTAGCGGGTGAGCGCGTCGGGGCCGACGGGGTCGGCGGTGAGCACGCGCAGGCGGGGGCGGACGACGTCCGCGAGGTAGCTCGCGACGGCGGCGTCGAAGAGCCCGCGCTTGCTGCCGAACGCGTGGTAGATGCTCGACCGGCTCAGGCCGGTCGCGGCCTCGAGCGCGGGCAGCGACGCGTCCTCGTAGCCGTGGGCCCAGAAGACGTCGCGCGCCGCGCGCACGACGGCGTCGGCGTCGAAGGTCGGTGCGCGTCCCATGACCACCCTCACACTTTCTGTATCGGTCGATCCAGTATAGGTTGTGGAACGTCCGGTACAGAACTGGTCGGCGCCGCCGGCCGGGAGGGGGAGGTCGCCATGGTCGTCCTGGGTCTCGTGCTCGCGGGGGTCGCCGCGCTGCTGCACGTCTACATCTTCTGGCTCGAGTCCGTCGCCTGGACCACCCCCCGCGCCCGCGCGACCTTCGGCACCACGCAGGACGAGGCGAGCGCCACCCGCGCGATGGCCTACAACCAGGGCTTCTACAACCTCTTCCTCGCGATTGCGGTGGTCGTCGGCATCGTGCTCGTCGCCGCCGGGTCGACGGGCGCGGGCGCGACCGCGGTGCTCGTCGGGGCCGGGTCCATGCTCGCCGCGGCGCTCGTGCTGCTGCTCTCCGACCGCAGCAAGGCGTCCGCCGCGATCAAGCAGGGCACGGTCCCGCTGCTCGCCGTCGTCGCGCTCGTGATCGGGCTGCTCGCGGGCTGAGGGCTCAGCCCAGCACCCGCAGCGTGCCCGGGGTCTCGCCCGTCGGGTCGTCGGCCACGACGACCAGCAGCCCACCCGTCGTGGTGACCCAGCCGCGCTCCGGCAGCGGTGACCGCCACCGCTCGTCCCCGTCGGCCACGTCCAGCGCGACGAGCTCCCCACCGTCCTCGCGCTCGCCGGGCCGGAACAGCAGCAGGACCCGGCCGTCCGACAACGGGGACGTCGGCACCAGACCCGGCGACGAGCGCCACAGCGTCCGCCCCGTCGCCGCGTCGACGGTCACGACGCGGTCGGACGCGAACAGGTGCACGCGGCCCCGCAGCACGATCGCCGTGTGCACGTCGCGGTCCAGGTCCGCCGTCCACCGTTCCTCGCCCGACCGCGCGTCCCACGCACGGACGGTGCCGCCGGACGTGAGCACCAGGCCCGGCGCGCTGCCGTCGTCCGCCCATCGAGGGACGGCACCGCCCGGCACCGTCACCTCGCGCTCGGCGGTGACCAGCGTGGTCACGTCGTTCACGACCGACACCACCGCGCGGTTCGCACGGTCGGTCCACCACGAGACGTGGAACGTGCCCGACGCGTCGACCTCCACGGACTGGCGGTACCGGCGCAGCTCCACGCCGTCGGACGAGACCAGCGTGATCACCTGCCCGTCGTGCACCGCCACCGTCGAGGCGTCGATCGCCTGGACGTCCGCGCGGTCGAGCCACGAGGACATCCAGCCGTCGTCCTCCGGCCCGGGCAGGTCGAGCCGCCACCGTGCGGCACCGGTCAGCGGGTCGAGCCCCGCGACCCGCACCGTCGCCCCGAGCGGGACGGCCACCACCGCGGTTCCCCCGACCATGGCGAACGCCGTCGGCGGCTCCTCGAGCGCGACGTCCCCGACGACCTCACCCGTCCGGACGTCCACGGTCCACAGGTGCGCCGCCCCGTCCGTCCCGGTGGTCACCGTGCCGGGCTGCCGCCAGCGTCCCGTCCGCAGGCAGCTCAGCCGTCCCGCACCGTCGGGCGCGGCCTGGCACGTCACCGGGTCAGGGCTCGCCCCGGGCGGGCTGCCGTCCGTCCCGCTCGCGAGCACCCGCTGCCAGAGCGTGCCGCCGGTCGCGGGGTCCAGGCCCTCCAGCGCCACGCCACCCGGCACCTCGCGCTCGCTCACGAGCGCTCGGCCCTCGGGCGTCATGACGTCGAGCGACGACCCCGGGTTCGCGCGCTCCCACCGCACCCCTCCCCCGGCGTCCAACGGGTCGAGCAGCCCCTCGGCGCCCCTCAGCCCGGCGAGCTCCGAGCGCTCCCGGAGATCCACCACCACCTGCGCGGCGACCAGCGCGAGGGCGACGACGCCGACGACGCCGACGGCCCACCACCGACGGCGTCGCGCGGCCCGCGGCGCGGGTGCGGGCGGGACGACGTCCCCGTCCGGGCCGTCGGCCCCGTCGTCGTGCAGCTCGACGTCCAGCCGTCCCCCGCGGTGCGTCGGGGCCGGCCCGCGGCGCAGGCCTCGCGGCGCGTCCGGACCGGTCACCGGGGCCCCGACCCGAGCACGATCCGCGGCCCGTCGTCCGGGCCGTCGCCGGTCGCCGCCACCAGCACGCCCCCCGCCCCGGCGACGTCCTGCACGCCCTCGGGGAGCCGCGCTCGCCACGCCACGGCGCCGTCCGCGCGGTCCAGCACGAGCACCTCGCGGCGTCCGTCCTCGAGCGGCCGCAGGCCCATCGCCACGAGGTGATCGCCGTCGGTCACGACCGGGCCCTCGCGCACCTGGTCGGAGCGCCACACGTCGGCGCCCGTGCGGGCGTCGAGCGCGACCATGCCGCCACCCGTCCCCGAGTAGACGCGACCGTCGAGCACGGCCAGGTCGGAGGTCACGACCACGTCGCGGGACCACAGCTCGTCGCCCGTGGCGTCCAGGGCGGTCAACCGGGTGGGTGCGGCGGACGTGAGGAGCAGGCCGGGCACGCTGCCGTCGTCCAGAGCCAGCGGGACGACCTGCCCCTCGACCAGCTGCTCGCCGTCGGCGCGGACCACCGTGGTCGGGGTGCTCACGTCCGGCCGTGTGTAGTCGCGCAGCAGGACGGCGTCGTCCCCGTGCGGCAGCGCGAGCACGTTCTCGCCGAACGGCAGCGTGCGGACCGCCACACCGGCGTGGTCGAGCACCGTGAGCCGGTCGCCCGCGCCCGCGAGGACGTGGTCGTCCAGGCGCGCGAGGAACGTGCGGGCACCGGCGGTCGAGGACGGCAACGACGCGTCCCACGCCGCGGCGCCGTCGGTCGTGAACGCGTCCACGCGCAGCGCGCCGTCGACGGGCGTGCTCGTCACCACCAGGTCGTCGACCAGCTCGAACGCGTCGGGAGCGGGGTCCGTCCCGCTCGTGGTGCGCTCGGCCAGGACCGTCCCGTCGTCGGCGTCGAGCACGACCAGGCGCGACCGCACCGACACCGGCACGGGGGCGGCGTCCTCGTCGGCGCCGAGCGTCGAGACGGTCTCCACGACCAGGCAGGCGACGACGTCCCCGAGCTCGCAGCGACCCGGCTGCAGGTCGAGCACCGTGCCGGCCGGTGGCGTCGTCGTCGCGTCGAGCAGCGGTACCTGCCAGCGGACCTCACCCGTCGTCGCGTCGCGTGCGACGGCCGCGGGCCCGCCCGGCCCGGGCTCCGTGACGACGAGCGCGCCGGCCGCCGTGGTGCCCACCAGGTCGGCCGTCGTGACGCCGTCGGGCAGCGTCCAGAGCGCCTCGGGCGGCCCGTCGATCACGCGCACCGCGCCGGGGAGCCGCCCGACCGCGTCGAGCCGCGCGCGCTCGCGGGCGTCGACGACCAGCTGGCCCACGACCGCGCCGCCCACCCCCAGGGTCACGACGACGGCCAGCAGGACGGCCAGGCGTCGCGGGCGTCGTGGGCGCCACCCTCGACCGCTCGCTGCCGCGGTCGGCGGCGCGACCGCGGCCTCGACGACCTCGACGTCCTTCCGTGACGCGTTGCCCATCGTCGCAGGCTAACGAGCCGGCACCCCGCCGCGGGCGGGTTCGGCGGGGTCGGATCAGCCGGCTCCGGCCAGGACGTGGTACGTGGTCGGCCCGTCGTCGGGTGACTCGACCGCCAGGAGGAGCCCCGCGTGCACCGCGACGAGGTCGGTGGTCGCGGGCAGCGGCGCCCGCCACGCGACGGTCCCGTCCTCGCGGCGCAGCGCGACCAGCTCGGGACCGGTGGCGTCGGAGGTCGTGGCGTCCGCGAGGCCCAGGAGCAGCCGCCCGTCCGTCACCACGGCACCAGAGCCCAGCGCGTCCGACCGCCACAGCTCGCGCCCCGTGCGGGCGTCGAGCGTGACCAGCAGACCCTGGCCGCTCGCGTGCACGCGTCCGTCGAGCACGGTCGTCGACGTCCGGCTGCCCCGGAACCACGACGCGACGCCGTCGAGGTCCCACGTCCACGACCGCGTGCCGTCGCCGTCCCACGCCTGCAGGGTGCCCGTGTCCACGAGTGTCAGCAGCAGGCCCGGCACGCTGCCGTCGTCCGTGGCCGGGACCAGGGTGCCGTCCAGGTCGACCTCGGAGTCGGCGGTGACGAGTCGGACGCCGGAGGGCGTGGGCGTCGCGCCCTGCCTCGCGCGGACGTAGGTCGACCAGGACGGGACGATCACCACCTGCCCCGTCGTGGTCTGCTGCGCCGACTCCGTGGGAGCCAGCGGTGCCACCCGGAGGTCGGCGCCGTCGGGCCCGACGAGGTGCACGGCCTGCGGGGTGACGAGCGCCGTCGTCCGCGCGTCGAGCGGGCCGACCCAGGCCGACGCGCCCTCGGTCGCGGGTGCCTCGAGCGTGCGCTCCCACGCGACGCCCCCCTCGGGCGTGAGCGCCCGGACCCGCAGCACGTCGTCGGCGTCGTCCCACACCGCGAGGTCGGCACCGGCCGTCGCGAGGTTCTGCGGCAGCGGGCGCGGCAGCGCGTCGGTGAGGTCGGTGAGCACCCGGCCGTCACGCGCGTCGAGCACGAGCAGACGCGCGACGGTCGGGGGCAGCCGCTGCCACCCCTCGCCGCCCGTGTACCCGGCGGCGTCGGTGGCGAGGCACGCGACGGCGTCCGGGGTCACCGGGTGCGCGACGCACGCCCCCGCGAACCCGAGGATCTCTGCATCGTCCGGCGCGTCGCGTGCGACCGAGGCGAGCGCCTCGAGGCGCCACCGTTCGCTGCCGTCGGTCGCGTCGACGGCGACGACGTCGGCGCGCTGGTCGAACCCCGTGCGGATGCTCACGAGGACGTCGCCGACGGCCGCCGCGAGCATGTCGAGCCGGCTCTCGGGTGCGGTCCACGCCACGCGGGGCGGACCGTCGAGCGGTGCCGCCACGAACGGCAGGTCGGCGAGCGACGCGAGACGTTCGCGCTCGCGGGCGTCGGCCCGTGCGTGGACGACCAGCACCGCCGCGAGGACGACGAGGGCGGGAATCGCGGCCATCAGGACCCTGCGGCGTCGGCGACGTCGCTCGCCGGCGGGTGTCCCGTGAGGTGGCGCCCCGGCGGAGGTCGACAGCCCCGGCGCCGGGGCGGAGCCCGGATGTGCGGTGCCGTCGTCCTCCACGAGGTCGACGTGCTGCATCTGCCCCCTGCGTGCCATGAGGTGGAGGCTAGCGAGCCGGACCCCGCGGCGCGGGCCCCTCGGGGTGCCGCGTGCGCGGTGCGCCCCGACGCGCGTCACCCCTCGGCCGGGGGGAAGGGCCGAGGGGTGACGGCACCGTGCCGCGCGGGGAGGTGCGGCGGTGCGGACGGGCACGGGGGTGCGCCCGTACGGTCAGCGTCCGGCCGGGGAGGGGGAGGCCGCCGCTGAGGTCAGTGCTGCGTCGTCGCTGATCAGTGCTGCGAGCGGTGAGGACGGCGAGCCAGGACGAGGGCGACGCCGCCGGCGATCGCGGCGACCCCGGCGAGCAGGCCGAGCGCGGCCTGCGTGCCCGTGGCGGCGAGCGTGTCGTCGTCGGTCGCGGAGAGGACCTCGGCCCGCTCGGTGGGCGTCGGCGACGACGCCGGCGTCGTCGCGTCCGCGGGTGCCGCGAGCACCTCGGCGCGCTCGGTGGGTGTGGGCGCGGTCGGCGTGGGTGCCGCCGTCGGCGCGGGCGTCGGCGTGGTGTCGGGGGCGTCGTCGACGTCCACCGCAGGCGTCGGCTCCGGTGCCGGCACGGGCGTCGGCTGCTGGCCGGGCTCGGGCTCCGGCGCGACGCTCGGCTCGGGCTCCGGGGTCGGCTCGGGCCGCGGCGCCGGCGGCGTGCACAGCGCGGTGACGTCGACGACGTCCGTCAGGTCGTAGTGGCCGTAGGCCGCGAGGTTGTCCGAGGAGAAGCCGCCGTTCGGGGGCGTGATGACGGTCGGCATGACCTGGGTGAGGTCCTTGCGCTCGCCGTCCTTGCCGTTGCCGATGAGGTCGACCTGCAGCCCGAACGCGCCGGGGGCGGCGCAGACGGCGGCGGCGGCGGCGGCGTCCAGGACCAGCTCACGGACCTCGGCGTCCTTCGGCAGGAAGCCCGAGGCGCCGTGACGTGCCGCGTCGTCCGCGGTCGGCCACGCCCACACGTCGTGCAGCGCGACGCGGTGCTGCTGGCCGCTGTTGGCCCAGTTCGCGGGCTTCGACGCGTCGAGCTTCTGGTACAGGAAGTACCCGGTCGCGCGGTCGCAGGCGTAGGTGGACCAGTCGATGGCACCGCGGGCGTTGCGGGAGACGCAGCGGTCGGGCTGCCCGGGCTTGTCCTTGCCCTTCCACCACGACGAGGAGTGGCCGGACCCGCCGGACCAGTGGTGGCCCCCGGTGGCGGAGGCTGCGGCGGCGGGCAGGACGACGAGCGTGGCGGCGGACAGCAGGACGACGGGAAGACGGCGGTTCACGGGGGAGGACTCCTCGGCCATGGACGGATGGACGGGTACCCGGCACGGCGTACTCGCCATCGGGCGTATCGGACAATAGAGGCAAACGTGAGGCGTTTGGTGAACTTCTGTCCAGGTTGTGCACGAATCATCCGAACGGCGGCGTTGAGGGCGGTTCGGGGCGGGTGAATCATCCCGTCGACCCCCCGACCGTTGCGCTATGCCCACCCTGTAACGCATGCGTTACCGCAGGTCAGCGGCCCTTCGGTGGCCACCACCCCGGACCGTCGGCCGGTGGGCGGCGTCGCGCTCCGGGCCGGCTACCCATATCTTCGTTGCGAAGATATGGTCGCCCCATGCCCCCTGGTCTCCAGCAGCCCGCGTTCCTCGTCCTCAGCGCCCTCGCCGAGGGTCCGCTGCACGGCTACGGCATCGTCCAGGCCGTCGCGGCGGCGTCCGACGGCGCCGTGACGCTCCGCATCGGCACCCTCTACGGCGCGCTCGACCGGCTCGCCGCGCGCGGGCTCGTCGTCGTCGACCGCGAAGAGGTCGTCGACTCCCGGCTGCGTCGCACCTACCGCCTCACCGGCGAGGGTGAGCGGGTGCTGCGCGCCGAGGCGCAGACGCTCCGCGTCCGCGCCGAGCGTGCGCTCGCGGCGCTCGGGCGGCGGAGCGTGCCCGACGCCGACGCGTCGGGCGCGGGGGCCACCGCATGACCGCCCACGACGCCCCGGTCGAGCTCGCCGAGCGCTACGCGCGGTGGCTGCGGCTCCTGCCGCCCACCGACCGCGCCCGCTCCGCCGACGAGATGCTCGCGACCTACCTCCGCACCGCCCCGCCCGGCCGCCGACGCCCGACCGTCGCCGATCGGCTCGACGTCGCGCGGTACGCCGCCCGGCGCTGGTGCCACGCGCTCGGCGCACCCGCCGACGTCCGCCCCGAGGCGTCCGCGACGGTCGCGTGGCTCCTCGCCGCGGCGCTCTCGTACGCCGCGGTGCGCGCGCTGGTGCTGGGGGCGGTGTCCGTGCGGGACGGCTGGTCGCTGACCACCTCCGCACCGCTCTCGCCGTCCTGGGTGCTGTGGCCCGTCGTCGTGGTCGCGCTGCTGTGCGGGTCGCGTCGCGCCGCGGGGGTGACCGCCGCAGCGGCGGCGGCGCTGGGGCTCGGCGCTCTCGTCGGCGTCGTCGGGGACGGTGAGCGGCTCGTCGCGGTCCACGAGGTCGGCTGGGTCGTCGCGCAGGCCGTCGTCGCGGTGGCGGCCCTGCGGGCCGGTGCGCGCCCGCGACGGCGCGTGCGGGTCGCCACCGTGCTGGTCCTGGTGTGCGGGAGCCTTCTCGGCCTCGTCACGGCCGCCGACCTCACGGGTCTCCTCCCGTCCGGGCAGCTCGGCCTGCGGCTGGGCGGCGGCCTGGGGGTGTCGGCGCTCGTGGGCCCCGCCGCCCTCGCGCTCGTGGCCGTGCTCGCCGGGCGGGTCGAGCGGCACGCGCTGCCGGCGCTGGCCGCGGTGCTCGCGGTCCTCGTCGTGGGCCGCGACGGGAGCCTGCTCCCCGGGTCGACGCGCTGGGTGCCGACGGCGGGCCTGCCGCTGGACGCCGCGACGCTGCTGCCCCTCGTCGGCCTGCCCGTGCTCGTGCTCGTCGCCGTCCGCCTCGTCGTCGCGGCGACGGACCGCGCGGCGCAGCCCCGCCG
>JAEYNO010000192.1 GCA_023412515.1 Actinomycetes bacterium | reverse complement strand
GTGATGCCGATCGCCACGATGAGGCCCGCGACGCCGGAGCCCGCCGCGACCGACGACGCGTCGGACGCGGCGCCCTCGGACGAGCCGGCCAAGGCCGCGCCCGACAGCCCGAGCGACGTCGCGTACTACGTGACGCCCGCGGTGCAGGCCGAGTTCGACGCGCTCGACTGCACGCTCCCGGCGAACCGCACGGGTGGTGCTCCCGGCGACCCCGACAAGGCCTTCGTCGCGTGCGAGCAGGAGGGCCTCGCCAAGTACATCCTCGGCCCGGTCGAGATCCCCGGGGCCGACATCAAGAGCGCGACGTCGGGGCTCGGCGTCAGCTCGTCCGGCGTCCAGACCGGCGAGTGGGTCGTGAACCTCGAGTTCACCTCGGCCGGCACGCCCAAGTTCACCGAGGTCACGACCCGGCTCGCCGGGCAGCAGCGCCCGCTCAACCAGTTCGCGGTCGTGCTCGACGCGCTGGTCATCTCGGCGCCGTCCGTCAACGCGGTGATCCCGAACGGGCAGGCGGAGATCTCGGGCACGTTCACGCGGCAGAGCGCGGCCAACCTCGCGAACCAGCTGAACTTCGGTTCGCTCCCGGTGAGCTTCGAGGTGCAGAGCGAGCAGCAGATCTCCGCGACGCTCGGCTCCGAGCAGCTCCAGAAGGGTCTGCTGGCGGGCATCTTCGGTCTGCTGCTGGTCGTCGTGTACTCGCTCTTCCAGTACCGCACGCTCGGCCTCGTGACGGTCGCGTCGCTGCTCGTCGCGGCCGTGGTCACGTACGGCGTCATCACGCTGCTGTCCTGGTTGCAGGGCTACCGGCTCTCGCTCCCCGGCGTCGCGGGCCTCATCGTGGCGATCGGCATCACCGCGGACTCGTTCATCGTGTACTTCGAGCGCATCCGCGACGAGCTGCGCGACGGCAGGTCGCTCGGCGCCGCGGTCGACAAGGGCTGGGAGCGCGCGCGCCGCACGATCCTCGCCTCCGACGCGGTCAACTTCACCGCGGCGATCGTGCTCTACCTGCTGGCGGTCGGCGGCGTGCGCGGGTTCGCGTTCACGCTCGGTCTCACGACGATCGTCGACCTCGTCGTCGTGTTCCTGTTCACGCACCCGCTCATGACCCTGCTGGCCCGCACGCGGTTCTTCGCCGACGGCCACCCGGCCTCCGGCCTCGACCCCCGCCGGCTCGGCGTGGACACCGCGCGCTACGTGGGCCGCGGCCGCGTCACGACGCCCGGGCAGCGGTCGAAGGGCACGTCCGACGCCCCCTCGTCCCGCGAGCCCGTCGCGGTCGGGGCGGCCGGCATGACCATCGCCGAGCGCCGGGCCGCCGCGCGCGCCGCCGAGGCGAGCGCGACGCCGCCGCAGGACGACCCACCCACCACCGGAACGACCGACGCGCCCGCCGACGGCCGTCCCGAGGGGAGCGACCGCTGATGGCCTCCGGATTCGCCCAGTGGGGCAACGACCTGTACACCGGTCGCCGCTCGTACGACATCGTCGGACGACGACGCACGTGGTACGCGATCTCCGCCGTGCTCGTGCTGATCTCGGCCGTGCTGCTCGTGAAGCCCGGTCTCAACCCGGGCATCGAGTTCCGCGGCGGGTCGGAGTTCGTCGTGTCGGGCGTCGCGACGACCGACCAGCAGCTCGCGATCGACACGGTCCAGGCGGTCGCGCCGAGCGAGAGCCCGCGCGTCACGACCGTCGGCGGCTCGTCGTTGCGCATCCAGACCGCCGAGCTCACCAACGACGAGGTCGAGCAGGTCAAGAACGGCCTCATGGCCGCGTTCGACGTCACGCAGGACGAGGTGACGAGCGCGTTCGTCGGCCCGTCGTGGGGCAAGGACGTGTCGCAGAAGGCCGTCACCGGCCTCGTCGCGTTCCTCGTGTTCGTCTCGCTCGTCATGACCGTGTACTTCCGCAACTGGCGGATGGCCGCGGCCGCGCTCATCGCGCTGTTCCACGACCTGCTCATCACGGTCGGGATCTACGCGGCGGTCGGCTGGGAAGTCACCCCCGCCACCGTGATCGGCTTCCTCACGATCCTGGGGTACTCGATCTACGACACCGTCGTCGTGTTCGACAAGGTGCGCGAGAACACCGCCGACACGCTCGACCAGAGCCGGTTCACGTACGCCGAGAAGGCGAACCTCGCGGTCAACCAGACGCTCGTCCGCTCGATCAACACGTCGGTCGTGGCGCTGCTGCCGGTCGGCTCGATCCTCGTGGTCGGCGCGTTCATCCTCGGGGCGGGCACGCTGCGTGACATCGCGCTCGCGCTGTTCGTCGGCATGCTGGTCGGCGCCTACTCCTCGATCTTCCTCGCGACGCCGCTCGAGGTGACGCTGCGCGAGCGGGAGAAGCCGGTGCGCGACCACACCGCGAAGGTGCTCGCGGCTCGCGCGGGCACCGCGCACGCCGAGGACGGCGACGGCACGCCGGTCGCCGTCGGTGCCGCCACGCCGCGCGCGACGGCCGCGCTGCGGCCCGGCGGGCACCTCGGGCAGTCCTCGCAGCCCAAGCGCAAGAAGCGATGAGCGCCGTGACCGAGGGGACGGACGCTCGCGCCGCGCTGGCACGACGCGTCGACGCGCTCATGCGCACGGTGGCGGACTTCCCCGAGCCGGGCATCCAGTTCCGCGACATCATGCCGCTGCTCGCGGACGCCGACGCGTTCGCGGCGGTCGTCGACGCGTTCGCGGCCGCGGTGCCGGGCCCGGTCGACCTGGTCGCGGGAATGGAGGCGCGCGGGTTCCTGCTCGCGGCGCCGGTCGCGACCGCGCTGGGAGCGGGCGTCGTGCCGGTGCGCAAGGCCGGCAAGCTGCCCGGACCCGTCGCGTCGCAGTCGTACGCGCTCGAGTACGGGACGGCGGCCGTCGAGGTCCAGCCGTTCACGATCCCGGACGGCGCGCGCGTGCTCGTCATCGACGACGTGCTCGCGACCGGCGGCACCGCGGCGGCGACCGTGCGGCTGCTGCAGGAGTGCGGCGCCGACGTCGTGGGCCTGAGCTTCCTCGTGGAGCTGGAGGCGCTCGGCGGGCGCGCGCTGCTCGGCGGGCACCGGGTCGACGCGCTGCTCGCCCTCTGACGTCGCCCGTCCGGCGCACGGGGCAGCGGGCCCCGGGCGTCGGACGGCCGTCCGACGGTGCGGGCGGTCGTAGACTCGTCGGACCAGGGGAGGGGTGCGAGATGGCGGACAGCACGGGCACGGGGACGGACGCGACGACCGCGTCCGTGGCCGGCGCGCCCGCGACGCCGCCGCGCGGCGCCCCGGCGACACCCGCCACGGGCACGGCGCGGCAGGGCGAGCCCGAGCCGGCGACGGGGTCGACGAGCCGCGTGCGGGCCCGCCTCGCTCGGCTGTCGGGCCGGTCCGGTCCGGCGTACCCCGCGCTCGAGCCGGTGCTGCAGGCGGTCCGCACCAACCACCCCAAGGCCGACCTCTCCGGCATCGAGCAGGCCTACGTCGTCGCGGAGCAGGCCCACCGCGGGCAGCTGCGCAAGAGCGGCGACCCGTACATCACGCACCCCGTCGCGGTCGCGACGATCCTCGCCGAGCTCGGCATGACGCCCTCGACGCTCGTCGCCGCGCTGCTGCACGACACGGTCGAGGACACCGACTACTCGCTCGACCAGCTGCGCCGCGAGTTCGGGCCCGAGGTCGCGATGCTGGTCGACGGCGTCACGAAGCTCGACAAGGTCGCGTACGGCGACGCCGCGCAGGCCGAGACCGTGCGCAAGATGGTCGTCGCGATGTCGCGCGACATCCGCGTGCTCGTCATCAAGCTCGCGGACCGCCTGCACAACGCGCGGACGTGGAAGTTCGTGTCCTCGGCGTCGGCCGAGAAGAAGGCCCGCGAGACCCTCGAGATCTACGCGCCGCTCGCCCACCGGCTCGGCATGAACACGATCAAGTGGGAGCTCGAGGACCTGTCGTTCGCGACGCTGTACCCGAAGGTCTACGACGAGATCGTGCACCTCGTCGCCGAGCGGGCCCCCGCGCGCGAGGAGTACCTGGCGACCGTGCGGGAGCAGGTCGGCAGCGACCTGCGCGCCGCGAAGATCAAGGCCACGGTTACGGGACGCCCGAAGCACTACTACTCGATCTACCAGAAGATGATCGTGCGCGGCCGCGACTTCGCGGACATCTACGACCTCGTGGGCGTGCGCGTCCTGGTCGACACGGTGCGCGACTGCTACGCGGCGCTCGGTGCGCTGCACGCGCGGTGGAACCCGGTCCCGGGCCGGTTCAAGGACTACATCGCGATGCCCAAGTTCAACCTCTACCAGTCGCTGCACACGACCGTGATCGGCCCGGGCGGCAAGCCCGTCGAGATCCAGATCCGCACGCACGACATGCACCGCCGGGCGGAGTACGGCGTCGCCGCGCACTGGAAGTACAAGGAGACGGCCAAGAGCGGCCAGCCGGACACCGCGGGCAACGACATGACGTGGTTGCGTCAGCTGGTCGACTGGCAGCGCGAGACGGCCGACCCCACCGAGTTCCTCGACCTGCTGCGTGACGAGATCGCCGGGGCCGAGGTGTACGTCTTCACGCCCAAGGGCGACGTGCAGGCGCTGCCTTCCGGGGCGACCCCGGTCGACTTCGCCTACGCGGTGCACACCGACGTCGGCCACCGCACCATGGGCGCACGCGTCAACGGTCGCCTCGTGCCGCTGGACTCGGTCCTCGAGAACGGCGACGTCGTCGAGGTCTTCACCTCGCGCTCCGAGACCGCCGGCCCCAGCCGCGACTGGCTCGCGTTCGTCAAGAGCCCCCGCGCGCGCAACAAGATCCGGCAGTGGTTCACCAAGGAGCGGCGCGAGGAGGCGATCGAGCACGGCAAGGACGCGATCGCGAAGGCGATGCGCAAGCAGAACCTGCCGATCCAGCGCCTCATGTCCCACGAGGCTCTCGTCGCGCTCGCGCACGAGATGCGGTACGCCGACGTGTCCGCGCTGTACGCGGCGGTGGGCGAGGGGCAGGCGTCGGCCGCGTCGGTCGTGCAGCGGCTCGTGCACTCGCTCGGCGGCGAGCCCGCCGCCGAGGAGGACATCGCCGAGACCGCGCGTCCCGGCGCGACCGCGCGGCGCGTGCGCACCGGCGACCCGGGCGTGGTCGTCAAGGGCGTCGGCGACGTCTGGGTCAAGCTCGCGAAGTGCTGCACGCCCGTGCCGGGCGACGACATCGTCGGTTTCGTGACGCGCGGTGCCGGCGTCTCGGTCCACCGGTCCGACTGCCTCAACGTCGAGGCGCTGCGGAACCAGCCCGAGCGCATCGTCGAGGTGTCCTGGTCGCACACGAGCTCGCAGCTGTTCCTCGTGCAGATCCAGGTCGAGGCGCTGGACCGCTCGCGGCTGCTGTCCGACGTGACGCGCGTGCTGTCGGACCACCACGTCAACATCCTGTCGGCGTCGGTCTCGACGTCCCGCGACCGCGTCGCGCTGTCCCGGTTCGTCTTCGAGATGGCCGAGCCGTCGCACCTCGCGTCGGTGCTGTCCGCCGTGCGTCGGATCGAGGGCGTGTTCGACGTCTACCGGATCACCGGGTCGCGTGGTGCCGAGGAGCCGGCGATCCGCGCCTGAGCGTCGACGGCGGCACGCCCGTCCGCGGGGGTCGCGCGTTCGGCGGCGACCTGCAGGAGCACGTGACGCGCGCGGCGCACGCCGCGGCCGCCGTGCAGGGACGTCGCGGTGCGCGCCGCGCGGGTCGTCCTCCGACAGGTCTGACGCCGCGTCCGACTCCCCACGCCCGGGCGCTGCCCCGACGGGCGCGGCGGCGGTCGAAGGCGACGCTGCGGCGGCCGTCAGGCGCGGACGGCCGGTTCCTCGGTGCCGCGCG
>JAEYNO010000146.1 GCA_023412515.1 Actinomycetes bacterium | reverse complement strand
GCGCCGCCCCGAGCGGGCCAGCGTCCGCTACACCGTGCGCGCGAGCCGGCGGGGCCGCTGGCCGCTGGGGCCGCTGGTCGTCACGCGGGTCGACACCTTCGGGGTCGTGCGCTCGCGTGCGACGCTGGGCGACGAGACCCAGGTGGCCGTGTGGCCCGCCGTCGCAGCCCTCCCCGCCCCCTCCGACGTCCTGGTGGGCGAGCCGGACCGCGTCGCGCTCGGGGCGCGCACCCCGTCGACCGACGACGCCCACCTCCGCGACTACCGCGAGGGCGACGACCTGCGCCGCGTGCACTGGCGCTCGAGCGCACGCCGCGGCTCGCTGCTGGTGCGCTCGGACGAGCGCGCCGGGCTGCGCCCGGTGACGGTGCTGCTCGACCTGCCCGTGCGCGCGAGCGCTGCCGAGTGGACGATCTCGCTGACTGCGTCGATGGCGCTCGCGATGCTCGAGGCCGGCCACCCCGTCCGGCTGGCGGGCGCGGGCGTCGCGCCCGGCGGGGGGTCGGGCGCGTCGCCGTTCGTGCACGCCCGCAGCGGCCCCGAGTCGCGTGCGGCGCTGCTCGACCTGACGATCGACCTCGAGCCGGCCCGGTCGGCGCCAGAGGGCGAAGCCGCGCTCGTGGACGCCGTGCGCGTCCTGAGCACGAGCCAGACGGGCGGGGAGATCGTGCTCGCGACGCTCGGGCCGCTGTCCCCGGCCGCCCGGGCCGGCCTCGCGCACCTCGGTGACGCCGCGCAGGCGTGGGCGGTCGTCCGCGAGGACGGCCGGACCTCCGGGGACGCGCGCGACGCGCACGCCACGGTGCTGGCGCTGCGCCGCGCGGGATGGCGCGCGGTGCAGGTCACCACCGGCGCCGACCTGCAGGACTGCTGGCTCGAGCTGCTGGGGGGCGCACGATGACGCCGACGCCCGAGCAGGGCGCGCGCGCGTGGCTCGGTGCCGCGCTCGTCGTCCTCGCGACCTGGTCCGCGCTGCTGGCGCTCTCGGGACTCATCGTGGGCACCCGGTGGCTCGTCGTCGCCGCGGCCGCGGTGCTCGTCGTCGGCGCGACGACCGCGCTGACCCGGACCGTGACCCGCCGGTGGTGGGTGCCGACCGCCGCGGGAGCGGCGGTCGCGGCCGTCGGGCTCGTCCTGCGGTACGGCGCACCACCGGGACGGCCGCAGTTCCTGCCCGACCTCGACGCGCTGCGTCGGGCGTGGGCGACCGCGCAGCAGGGCGTGGCGGTGGTCAACGACTCCTTCGTGCCGATGGCGGACGTGCGGCCGGGCGAGATGCTCGTCGTCGTCGGCGCGGTGGCCGTGCTGCTGCTCGTCGACGCGGCGGTGCTCGCGCTCCGGGTCCCGGCGCTGAGCGGAGCCCCGCTGCTGGCGCTCTGGGTGCCCGCGGTCGTGCTCGGCTTCCCCGCGGGCGCCGCCGCCGTCTTCTGGACCGCGACGGCGTACCTCGCGCTGCTCGCCTACGGGGCGGCTCCCCTGCACGTGCACGTCGGCCGCGGCCGGCGGGCGGGCGTCGCGGCCGTGGCCGCCGCGGCCCTCGCGGGGCTGACCGTCGTGGCCGGGCCGCCGCTCATGGACGCACCCGGCTGGGCGAGCGTCTCGTTGCCGACGTTCGGGTCGGGGGTGGTCGGACCGCTCGAGCTCAGCGACGACCTCGACCTGCGCGACAGCCTCGGCCAGCGCTCGGGTCAGGTCGTGCTCACGTACCGCGTGACCGATCCGTCCGCCGCGGAGGAGGGCGGGGGCGAGGAGGCCGCGGCCGAGGAGGACGGGGGCGACCCGACGACGCCCGCGGACGCCGACGACGCGCCGCCTGCCGACGGGTCCGCACCCGAGACGCCCGGCTCCGAGGCGACCCCGGCGGTCGCCGCGGTCGACGCGCGCCTCGTGGGCCCGCTACGGGCCTTCACGCTCGCGACGTTCGACGGCCGGCTGTGGGAGCGCACCGACTCGGACCGCCTCACCGACTGGGACCCTGCGCTGCTGCTGTCCTCCGACCCGGCCGTGCGGGGCGTGCCGCCGTCCGCCGACGCCGGCACGCTCGCGCAGGTGGACGTCGAGGTCGGGGCGCTGCGCGAGCGGCGGCTGCCGCTGAGCACGTTCGCCCGCACCCTCACCGTCGACGGGGCCTGGGCGTACGACGAGCAGCGCGACGAGGTGGTCGGCGAGCGCGCCACGCGCGACGGCCTGACCTACTCGATGCAGGTGCAGGTCCCGTCGCTCGGCGCCGACGACCTCCGCGGCGCGCGGGTCGGGGTGCCAGAGGACGCAGAGCTCTACACCGCGGTGCCCGCCACCGAGCACCGCGACGACATCGCCGCGCTCGCCACCGAGCTGACGTCGGACGCGCAGGGACCGTACGAGCAGGCGCTCGCGCTGCAGACCTGGTTGCGGTCGATCGCGAACTTCACGTACGACACGCGCGTGCCCCCCGCGAGGTCGTCCGACGCCGTGTGGGACTTCCTGGAGGACCGGCGCGGGTACTGCGTGCAGTTCGCGACCGCGATGGCGATGATGGCGCGCACGCTCGACATCCCCTCCCGCGTCGGCGTGGGCTTCCTGCCCGGCGAGCGCAAGAGTGACGGGGAGTACGTCGTGACGGGGCGCCTGGCGCACGCGTGGCCCGAGCTGTACTTCGAGGGGCAGGGCTGGGTGCGGTTCGAGCCGACGCCGGCGTCGCAGACCGGCCCGCCCCCCGTGTGGGCGGACCCGTTCGCGGCGACGACGGCGACCGACCAGGTCCCCGCGGACGACCTCGACGCCGTCGAGCCGGGAGCGGCCCCGTCCGCGGCTGCGACCTCTCAGCCCTCCGCTCCGCCGTCGGACGTGGACGACACGGGCACGCCGTGGGTGCCGGTCGCGGTGGGGAGCGGCGTGGGCGCGGTCCTGCTGCTGGGCGCGGGCGCTCTCGTGCTCGTCGCCCGGCGGCGTCGCGCCTCCGCGACGTCCCCGGAGCACGCGTGGACGTTGCTGCGGCGCGAGCTCGCGCGGGCCGACCTGCGCTGGTCGGACTCCGACAGCCCGCGGGCCGCGGTGCGGCGGGTGCGGACGACGCTCGAGGAGCGCACCGGGTCGCCGCTGACCGGGGTGGCGCTCACCGGGCTCGAGAACCTCGCGACGGCCGTCGAACAGGCGCGGTACGCGCCGTCCCCGGCTCCGGTCCGACCGGGCGAGCTCGACGCGTGGCGGCTGGCGGTCCGCGCGGGCGTCGGCGAGGCGGTCGCGTCGTCGACGACGCGCCGCCGGGAGACGGTCACGACCCGCTGATCGGCACGTCCTCGTACGTCGACACGACGGGCCCGGAGGCGAGCAGCCCGTGCCAGCGCTCGATCAGGGCGCGCATGCGCGGATCGCGCTCGACCCGTTCCTGGTCACGGCGCCAGGTCGCCTCGTCGGCGTACTGCATGATCTCGACGAAGGCGTCGGGGTCGGTGGTCGACCACTGCAGCCGCACCGCGACGCCGTCGGCGTTCCTCGTCGACCGCGCGGGCCTCGGCGAGGAAGGACTCGACCGCGGGTCGAGCACCGGGAAGCGCGCGAGCGTGCAGGTACAGGTGGATCACGCGGCCGAGCGTGTCACCGACCGCGACCTCACGGACGGGACGGACGTCCCCGTCTCGGTCCGCCGACGAGCTCGGTCGTCAGCGCCCGTCGCCGTCGCGGCGGCGGTCCCACCGCTCCTCGAAGCGCGACATGAAGCCCTGCTTCTTCTTCGCGACCGTGCGCGCCTGCGCGGGACGGACGGACCCGTCCGGGGCGACGGTGCCCTGCGGGCCGCGCGGGGCGCCGTGCGGCCCCGCGAACGCGAAGCCGACCGCTGCGAACATCACCACGAACCCGGCGGCACCGAGCCACGGGAGCGACGTGGCGGCACCCACGACCAGCAGCAGCAGGCCGACGACCGCACCGACACCGGCGACGACGTAGCGCACGACGGGCCGCCGCCCACCTCGCTGGGTGAGCGTGTTGGCGAGCCGCGGGTCGTCAGACGTCAGCTGACGCTCCATCTGCTCGAGCACGCGCTGCTCGTACTCGGAGAGTGGCATCCCGACCCCCGTCGCACTCCAATGGACTCTTCGCCTCAGGATAGATCGGCTCACACCAACGTGGTAGTCGAGCAGTCCCTCCGGCAGGGCGATCATCATGCGTCACGAACCTGTGCGAGCGCCACCGCCGGGCGTGTCGCGCACCGAGGCTTCACCTGCCCGCCACGGCACGCACCTCACCCCCGTCCGCGGCGTCACGCACGAGGAGCGCCCGGACCGCGTCGACCATGTCCTCGGCGGCGCACAGCGTGCGCTCGGCACGCGTCGCGGTCACGAGCTCGAACCGCCCGGCGTCCACCGCCGACCGGAGCGACGCCGCGTGCGCGAAGAAGGCCGTCTGGGCGTGGAGCTCGGGCGCGACCGCGTCCAGCATGCCCCAGACGGTCCGGGGCGCCCCGCGGCCCCCCGGGCGCCCCCGAGCGGCCACGAGGGCCGCGCCGGCACGCAGCGCGGCCATGTGCGCGTGGGAGAACATCTCCCACGGCTCGCCCGAGAACTGCGCCGCGAGCAGCTCGGCGTCGGCGCGCCCGAGCAGCTCGCTCGTCCGCGGAGTCAACGCCTCGGGGTGCAGCACCACGACCTCTGCGCTCACGACCGCCACCTCCCTCGACCGGCGGGCCTCCCGCCACTGCCATCTTCGAACACGTGTTCGATTCCGTCAACAGCTGCGGCCCCCCGCAGCCCTCACGACGTACGGTGTGCCCGTGGCTGCCCGACGTCGTGATGCATCGTCCCGCCGACCACCGACATCCGGGGCGGCGTCGGCCCCCACCTGGCCGGTCGGACCCGTGCCGATCACGACGGGCACGGCCGAGGTCGTCCCCGAACCCGGCCGCCCCCGCGCCGCGACGCTCCTGGTCAACGGAGTGCCGAGCTCGTTCGTCGACCTCGACGAGCCCGGCCTGCTCGACTTCGAGTACATGCAGCAGGCGGCCGCCGTGGTCGACGTGGTCGCGGCCGGTCGCCCCGACCTGTCGGTGCTGCACCTCGGCGCGGGAGGGTGCGCGCTCGCCCGTGCGCTGGCGCACCGGCACCCGCGCGTCCGCCAGCTCGCCGTCGAGCTCGACGGCGAGCTGGCGG
>JAEYNO010000141.1 GCA_023412515.1 Actinomycetes bacterium | reverse complement strand
AGCCGCGCCCAGGCCTCCGCCTCGTCCTCGTCGTGCGCCCGCCGCCGGTGCGGGTCCTGCAGCGTGTGCGCGACCTCGTGCGCGAGCACGTGCTCCCACGCACGCGTGGACGGTCGCAGCGCGTCGGGCAGGAAGACGTCGGTGCCGCACGAGGCCGCGCACCCGCCGGCAGCGGTGGCCGCGCGCGCCGCCCTCGCGCCGGTGTGGACGCGCACGGCGCCCAGGTCCGCCCGGTACGCGTCCTCGAGCCAGCGCCGCACGCCCGGGTCGAGCGGGGCGCCGTCGTCGGGTCGGGTGCCGTTGCTGGGGCTGGTGCTGTTCTTGCGGCTGGTGCCGTTGCCGGATCTGGTGTCGTTGCTGGATCTGGTGCTGTTGCCGGACTGGGCGCCGTTGCTGGACCTGGTGCCGTTGCTGGACCTGGTGCTGTTGCTGGATCTGGTGCTGTTGCCGGGCTGGGCGCCGTTGCTGGACCTGGTGCCGTTGCCTGACCGGGCGTCGTTGCCGGGGCCTGGGCCGGCGCTGTCGTCCGGTCGGGCGTCGTGCGGCCGTGCGGAGTCGTCTGGCTGTCGGGTCCTCGACGTGGTCATGCGGATCCGCCCCCTGGATCGCCGGATGACGCGACGCGCTGCGTCACGTCACCGGCGCCGCCTCGTCGCGGCACCGGTGGGGCCATGATGCTCCGCGCACCCGGCCCGACAAGAGATTCCGTGCGAATTCACCCGCGTTTCGTGGGTCTCATTCTTCGGCGATTTGTTGGGCGATTGTCCGTGTGCGCATTCTCGGTCGGGTGTCCAGCGGGTGCGGCGCCGGACGACCGACCCGCGGGAGTCCGTCACCAGGGCGTCGGCCGGCGGGTACGCCGTCGGTGGGTTCGTCGCGTCGGCTGGCGTGCCGCCAGCCGCGGCGTGAGCGTGGGGTCATGAGCGAGGACACCGTCCACCCGGCGAGCCAGCGTCCCGAGACGGACGACCCCGAGAACCAGCCGCTGCCCGGCGCGCACGGGCCGGACGGCGACCCTGAGCCCGGTGACACGCAGGACACCGGCACCCGGCGGGTCTACCCGTCCGACCCGACGGGCGACGACCCGACGCCCTGACGGACGCGTCCGTGCCGACGACCCACCGGTGCGGCCGTCTCACGAGAGACCTCACCGACCCCGTCATCGGTCGCTCGTCTCGGTGCAGTCGCACGACGGATGACGGTCTCGGGCGATCCCCCGTGCCGGGGCGTCGAGCGATGCCGCGTCCGGCGACCCCGTCATCGGTGGCGCTCGCACGGGTCGCGGCGGGACGGATGACGGTGTCGAGCGACGCCGCGTCCGGCGACGCCGTCATCGGTGATGCTCGCGCGGGTCTCGGCGCGACCGATGACGGCGTCGGTCGCGGGTGGCGGGAGGCTGGGTGGCGCGTGCCTGCCCTGTCGGGCCGTGCGGTCCGGGGCGTCGTACGCTGCCGCCACCATGAGTGACTTCCTCGACGGTGCCCGGCTGCTGCTGCGCGGGTGGGGGTTCTGGCGGCGACGAACGTCGACGATGGCGCTCGGGCTCGTGCCCGCGGCGCTGGTCGGCGTCGTGATGGTCGACGCGATCGGTGTGCTCGTCCTCAACCTGGGGCGCCTCGGCGACTGGTTGACGCCGTTCGCCGACGACTGGACCCCGTTCTGGGAGCGCGTGGCGGAGCTCGTCGCGCAGGCCGTGGTGCTGGCGGCCGCCGTCGTGCTGGTGGTCGTGACGTTCACGGCGTTGACGCTGACGGTCGGTGAGCCGTTCTACGACCGCATCTGGCGAGCCGTCGAGCAGGACGAGACGGGCGCCGTGCCCGACGGCGACACGGGGTTCTGGCGGGGTGCCGTCGACGGTTTCGCCCTGATGGCGCGGGGACTCGTGGTCGCTGTGCTGGCCGGTGCGCTCGGCCTGGTGCCCGTGATCGGCACGGTGACCGGGTGGGTCGCCGGCGTGCTGCTCACCGGATGGGTGCTGGCCCACGAGCTCACGTCGCGTGCGCTCGTCGCCCGGGGCCTGTCACGCACCGAGCGCAACCGGCTGCTGCGCGCCCAGCGCAAGGTCGCTCTCGGGTTCGGCGCCGCGACACAGCTGTGCTTCCTCGTGCCCGGCGGGGCCGTCGCGACCATGCCCGCCGCGATCGCGGGGTCGACCATGCTGGCGCACCGGCTGCTGGGGCTGGGCATCAGCGGGACGGGCGACGGTCAGGGAGCGCTCGGCGGTGCGCCTCACGCGTCGCGGTCCGCTGGTGGCGAGGTCCGTGCCGAGTCGTCCGGCGCAGGCGTGCAGCAACTGTCAGCCGGCGACGCGCCGGCTGAGGGCGGCTGACCGTCGGCAGGTGGTTTCTGACCGCAGACCCAGGTGTGCCGGAGGTTGAGCCCGGACCCGGGTGTGACGGAGGTTGAGCCCAGACCCAGGTGTGCCGGAGGGCCGAACGACCGACCTCTGCCCCAGGTGTCGCGAACCGGAGGCACGCCGCGGTACCGACCGGTCCCGTGGGCGGGGTAGGCCGCGCCAGCTCTCCTCCTCGGCGAACAGCTGGCGCGTTCAGGACGAGCGTGCGGCCCGCGCACCTCAGCCGCCCTCGACGACACGCACCCCGTCGACCTGCCAGCCGTCGTCGCGCTGCGTGAGCGCCAGTGCCAAGACGAGGCGTTCCGGCGCCCCGATGTGCAGCTGCCGCGTCCCCGGCGGGTCCTCCCAGGTCGTGGTGACGACGTGGTCAGCACCGACCTCGACGACGTACTCCCCGGGCGCTTCACGCCCGCCCCGTGCCGTGATGGCGTCGAACCTGTGGCGGGCGACCGTTGCGGCGCCTGTGCCCGTGGAGTCGTCGGACAGCGCCAGGTCGTCGACCTGCTGCGCGATGTCCTCGCACCACCCGCAGTCCGGGCCCGCCCAGCGGCGAAGGTCGGTGCTGTCGCCGTTGTTGAGGGCTGCCGCGAACACGTCGAAGAACTCGGCACCCGCAGCGGTGGCCGCCTGCACGTCCGGCTCCTCGCTCACCGCGACCGACGTCGGGGTCGCGGCGGGCCTCGACGGGCTGGTCGTGGCCGGCGTCGTCGTCGCGGTCACCGGGGCCGCCGAAGGCGCAGCACCGGCCGGCGACGGGGACGGCCCGGTGCACGCGAGCATCGTGGCCGTGAGTGTGGCGAGCAGCGCTGCTGCGGCGGTAGTCCGCCGGGCGCGGTGGGGAGGCGTCGGCATGGTCCCGAGCCTCGCGGTTCCGGGCCGCGCCGTGGGCGGGGTGCGACGTATCTGTGGGCGTCGGTGGTGCGCATCGAAGGTGTGGACGGCTCGGTGCCCGTGAGGTGGCAGGGGTGTGCTCGCCACCTGGGCGCCACGCGGGCGCGCTCGGTTCGTGTCGGAGCCGCACGCGGCACTCGAGACGCGTTGCGGAGGTGGGCGCTGCCCGCGCGGACGAGCACGGCGAGCACCTACCGGGCGGCAACGGGGCGGCGGTGTTCAGCAGTCGGCGGGCTTCGGCTGGGTGTGGCAGTGGGTGGCGACGAGGTGGGAGGTGCGTTCTTCGATGGTGAGGGGGGTGCTGGTGGTGGTTGTGGTGGCGGTGCCGTTGATGGTGTGCCAGGTGGTGGTGCCGTCGATGAGGTAGCGGCCGGTCCAGGGGGCGGTGAGGGTGATGGTGGCGGTGGCGGGGTGTTCGTACTGGTGGTAGACGTCGTGGTGGGGGTAGGGGTGGCCGGGGCTGGTGGTGGTCAGGGTGTGGCCGTCGCCGAAGTCGTAGGTCCAGGTGGTGGGGGTGGCTTCGACGGTGATGGCGTGGCCGAGCAGGTCGGTGCGCAGGGTGACGGGGTCGGGGTCGGTGGTGACGATGGTGGCGATGTTGATCAGGACCCAGCCGCGGTCGGGTTGGAGTATGAGGGTGGGTGCGGGGATGGGGAGGCGTCGGAAGTCGGCTTCGGTGAGGGTGGGCAGCAGGTCGGTGCTGCAGCCGCCGAAGTCCAGGCGGGTCCAGGGGCTCCAGGGTGTGGTGGGGGTGGTGCGTTCGCGTCGCCACATCGGCCAGATGACGCTTTGGCCGGGGCCGGCGCACAGGACGGGTGCGTTGGGGGTGCCCTCGCCGTGGGGGCAGGTGCCGTCGGGGGCGCCGCGGATCCAGGTGCCGTCGGGGTTCTGGCAGTTCGGGGCGCGCTGGTAGTCCACGAGCCGCTGCTCGAGGGGGATCGCCTGGTTCGCCGTTGCTGCGCTCTCCGTCGCAGGAAGCGTCAGTTCGGCGAACTGCCCGTTCTCGCTGAAGTTACCGCGAATGTCGAGTGCCGCTGCTGGAGAGCACAGAACGGCGACGAGAAGCAGGGCAGCGGCGGACGCAAGAGCCTGGCGGCGGACGGACCGAGTCATCGTTCGCTCGTGTCGATGGCTTCGATGCTCCAGTCACCGCCGTGGCCGAGGGCCATGGAGAAGACGAAGGAACCGCCACCGGCCGCGTCGTCTGGTGCCTGCTCGATCGCCAGCTCGGCGCCGTACAGTGAGCCCGGTGTGATCTCCCAGCCCCGGGTCGACGAGACGCTCAGCATGCCGGTCAGGTCGGGACCGGAGACGGCGATGTCCTCGGCGAACTTGGCGCACATGCGGCACGTGGGCGAGCTGATCGCGTCCCACGGCGCACGATCACCCGTCGTCGCCGCGAAGTTCAGCACCTCGATCGCGTAGCCCGCTGCAGCTGCCGCGCCGTCGGCGTCGACCGTCGCCATGGCGTCGGGTCGCTGGGGAGGCATCGCCGCGTCCGGCGTCGGCGTAGCGCTCGGTGACGGGGTCGCGCTTCTGCTGGGAGTGGCAGACGTCGCGGGCCCAGGGGTCGGCGACCCGGTGCACCCACCGGCCACCAGCGCGATCATCCCCGCCACCACCACCGCCGCGCGCACCGCTCGCCCCTGCATCCGCATGCCGGGAAGGTACCGGTTCGCGACGGTCCGGTGAGGAGGGTTCAGCGGATCTGTGGACGGACCGGGGTGGGGTCGAGGGCGAGGGTCGGTGGGTCAGGAGGGGCTGTCGACCGTGGCCAGCGCGAGCGCGGCAGCGGCTGCGGCGTCCGCCGCGAGCACGTCGCGTGGCAGGTCGTCGCCGTCGAGGAGGCGCTGCGCGGCGTACAGCTGTGCGGGCCGCCCGGCGGGATCGGCCAGCTGGGTGAGCGCGGCGCGGAACCCGGCGAGGTACTCGCGCTCGCGCCCGGCAGGCAACGCGGCCAGTGCCGCTCGGGCGCCGGCGACCGGACCGCCGGCGGTGTTGTGGAGCAGGACGAACGCCAGGTCGTAGGGATCCCTGTCCTGCCGTCGGCCCAGCACGGCCGCGGCCTTGGCCAGCAGGTACCCGCCGAGGTCGGCGAACGGCGCGTCCACGGTCGGCGACTCCGTGTCCGTCAGCGGGATCGGACGCATCACGCGAGACCCCAGCGCCGCTCCGGGCCCGGCGACGTTCATGACCGCCATCCGGTCGCAGCCGGGCACCGCGATCTGCTGCCCGACGTGGTCGAGCACGTCCACGAGCAGGTCGATCCGGATGGGCACCCCGTCGGCGCTCGTCACCCACTGCCACGCCCGCGCATCACCGGTGGGCTGGAAGTCCGCCGCGTCGAGCGCCCGCTCGAGCCACCCGAGGTCGAGCTCGTCACGGTCGTAGACGACGCCGATCTCGATCACGAGGTCGATGTCGGCGGTGCCCTGGTGGGGTGCGTCCGGCACGGGCGCCAGCAGGTCCGGGTTCAGGCCGCCGACGACGACGAACTCCTCGGAGTGCCCGCCGGCGTGCTCGACGAGGCGGGCGAGCGCGCGCTCCGCGAGCGTGCGCGTACGACGGTCGCGCATCAGAACCCGATCCTCTGCTCACGAAGGTGCGTCGCGTACTCCTCGGCGCGCACGCCGCCCCGGCGGCGCAGGTCGCCGTACAGCCGGACGTCGCCGACGGCCGGGAAGGGGGCGGCGGTCGCGGCGGCGCGCGCGAGCGGGAGGGTGTACCTGTCGGCGCGGATCACGCGCACGCGCACGCCCGTCTCTGCGCGGCGCATCCCCGCGGACGCGAGCAGCGTGTCGAGCGAGCCGTCGAACTCGGGGCCGTCCAGGTAGAGGTCGATGGGCGACGGCGCGGTCCCCAGGGGTGCGCGTGCGTCGAGCGCGACGAGCCCGGTGACGGCCCACGCCGAGGGCGGCCAGGCGCGGGCGACGACGTCGGTGATCCAGGTCTCGGCGTCACGGACCAGGGTGTGCGCGCCGACCGCGTCGTCGGCGCGCGACGTGTACCAGGTGCTCCACGCGTCGAGGAGCGCGCCGCGTTCGCTCACCTCGCGTGCCGCGGTGGGGCCGCGGCGAGGGCCGACGGCCGTCGTCCAGCCCTGCGAGTCGAGGTAGGTCAGGGCTCGCGAGGTGGCTCCTCGCGAGACGTGCACGGTCGCGGCCAGCTCGTCGACCGGAGGCACTCTCGTGTCCCCGGTCGTGCAGCGCTGGAGCAGGTGCTCGGTGATGGCGGCTCCCGCGGCGGTGAAGCGTGCGGGTGCCGCAGACGGCGGGGCGGGCGGGCTCGGGATGCGGATGAGGACCGGACCGGCCGTGAGGTCGATGCCGCCGGCCTCGTCCGCCCAGCTGACGCCGCGCTCGGCGAGCAGCTCGCGGCTGCCCGGTGACAGGCGACGCGCCACGACGACGGGCGTCGCCTCAGGGTCGGCGTCACGGTCGTCGATGGCGCGCAGGGCGAGCGCGACGTCGGCGGGGTAGCCCTCACCTGCCCACACCGGGACGAGGCGCTGCGCGTCGTGGTGCTCCAGGGTGACCGTCGTGCCGTCGATGGTGATCCGCGATGTCGGCACGGCGTCCCGCAGCGCGCGCGCGAGCGCGCTGGATGCTCGGTGCGCGCCTGCTCTCACAGTTGTTCACTGTAACAGTGAACAACTCGGATGCGTGTGATCCGTGCCGTCCGTCAGCAGTCGGTGGGTTTCGGTCGGGTGTGGCAGTGGGTGGCGACGAGGCGTGAGGTGCGTTCTTCGATGGTGAGGGGGGTGCTGGTGGTGGTTGTGGTGGCGGTGCCGTTGATGTCGCGCCAGGTGGTGGTGCCGTCGATGAGGTAGCGGCCGGTCCAGGTGGCGGTGAGGGTGATGGTGGCGGTGCCGGGGTGTTCGTATTCGTGGAAGACGTCGTGGTGGGGGTAGGGGTGGCCGGGGCTGGTGGTGGTCAGGGTGTGGCCGTCGCCGAAGTCGTAGGTCCAGGTGGTGGGGGTGGCTTCGACGGTGATGGTGTGCCCGAGCAGGTCGGTGCGCAGGGTGATGGGGTCGGGGTTGGTGGTCACGATCGTGGCGATGTTGATCAGGACCCAGCCGCGGTCGGGTTGGAGTGTGAGGGTGGGGGCGGGGATGGGCAGGTGGCGGAAGTCGGCTTCGGTGAGGGTGGGGAGTAGGTCGGTGGTGCAGCCGCCGAAGTCGAGGCGGGTCCAGGGGCTCCAGGGTGTGGTGGGGGTGGTGCGTTCGCGTCGCCACATGGGCCAGATGACGCTTTGGCCGGGGCCGGCGCACAGGACGGGTGCGTTGGGGGTGCCTTCGCCGTGGGGGCAGGTGCCGTCGGGGGCGCCGCGGATCCAGGTGTCGTCGGGGTTCTGGCAGTTCGGGGCGCGTTGGTAGTCCACGAGCCGCTGCTCGGGTGACGTCGCTTCGTTCGCCTGCGATGCGCGCGCCGCTTCGCGCACGGCAAAGAGCCTGAACTCGTCTCCGCTTGCCTGGCCGGCGCTACCGAGGTCGTCGGCGCGCGTGGGAGGTTGGCTCGCGGCCGATGTCGCAAGTACTGCGACCAGGGCCGCGGTCGAGACGAGCACGGTCAGAGCTCTCACGCATCCGCCTCGACGCTCAGGGCCTCGACCGTCCATCGACCGGACCAGCGAAGCCCCATCCTCAGAACGCGTCGAGTCTCTTCGCTCTCGGCGACGACATTGCCGGAACGGTCGTGAACCGTCGCGGGTCCCTCTGTCGCCTTCATCTCGACCGTGTACGTCTCACCAGCCACCAGTTCGGTGGCGATCGCTTCACGGATCTCGACCTCGTAGCCGGTGGCGGAGTGCCCGTTGGCTCCAGCGGAATCGACCTGCGCCACGATGGCGGCGCACGTGGAGCACTCCGTCCCCGACATCGCAGAGAGCTGCGCGGGGTCACCGGAGACCCGGGCGTAGGTGTAGAGCGCCATGAAGTGCTCGGCGGCAGCCTTCGCGCCTTCCAGGTCGCCGGCCGACATCGTCTCGGGTGCGGTTGGAGCGGTCGGTGACGTCGTCGGGCTCGGTGCGGGAGAACTGGTCGTCGCAGTCGGGGAAGCCGAGGTCGCGGCCGGCGCTGTCGGGCGAGGGGCTGACCGGCCCTCGCCCGAACAGCCAGCCAAGGTCAAGAGCGTCGCCAGCGTCAGAACCGCCAATGTCTCGCGTCGCCGGACAACTCGCATGCCGGGAAGGTACCGGTTCGCGAGGGTGCGGCGGTGAGCGTTCAGCCGATCTGTGGACGGCCCCACCCGACCGGGCCCGTGTCGGTGCGGCGGTGTTCACTGACCCGGTGAGCAGCGCAGGAACCGAGCGCGACGAGCCGCGCAGGTACGTCGGCCTCGATCTCGCGTGGGGGCGGACGGCCCGCACGGGTGTCGCGGTGCTCGACGAGCGTGGTCGGCTCGTGCACTCGTCGTCCGTGCGCACGGACGACGAGATCGACGCTGTCCTCGACCGGCACGCAGCCGGGCGGGACGTCGTCGTCGCGGTCGACGCACCGCTCGTCGTCCCGAACCTCACCGGCCGGCGGTTGGGGGAGGCGCTGGTGACGCGGCACTTCGGGCGGTTCCACGCCGGTGCGCACCCGTCGAACCGGGGCCGTCCGCACATGGACCCGCCGCGCGCCGAGACCCTCGCGTGGCGGCACGGCTGGCACGTCGACCCCGACGTCCGGCCCGGGCCCGGGGTGTCCGTGGCGGTCGAGGTGTACCCGCACCCGGCGATGGTCGTGCTGTTCGGGCTGCCGCGCGTGCTGCCGTACAAGGCCAAGCAGCGGCGGACGTTGGCGGTGCGGCAGGCCGCGTGGGGGCGGCTGCTCGACCACGTCGAGGACGTCATGGGCGACCCGCTCGGGCTCGGCGACGACGCACGGTGGGCGGCGATCCGCCACGAGGTCGCCGGCGCCGAGCGGGCCGCCGTGCTCGAACGCGTCGAGGACGAGGTCGACGCGATCGTGTGCGCGTACCTCGCGTGGCTGTGGGCGACGCAGCGCGAGCGGATGGTCGTGCTGGGGACGGTGGGCGAGGGGTACGTCGTGGTGCCGGGGCTGCCGGCGTGAAATGCCGCGCTGGTACTTCGACGGCCTGGGAGCAATTCTTGCTCAAGAGCGTGTCGCAGCCGCCCGATGCTCCGGGTGAGGCCTTCGCCCGCGCCGCGGACACCTCCGAACGGCGAACGGACCGAGATGACCGAACAGAACACGGAGACGACCACGACCGGCACGGTGCCTGGGCCTGACCTCGTGGATGCGGCGCGTGGAGCTCTCGGGGCCGAGGGTGTGCAGGCGCAGATCTACAAGGCGATCGCCGTGCAGCGGCCTGTCGTCCTGGAGTACCTCCGTTCCTTGCGCCGCGATGCGCCTGAGGCGACGGCGGCCGAGCTGCGCCGAGAACTCGATCGACGGTATGTGCGGACGGTGACGACCGCGAGCACCGGGGTCGGTCTGTCTGCGGCGATCCCTGGTGTCGGAGTACCGATCGCGCTCGGACTGGGCGCAGCGGACCTCCTGTTCTTCTACGAGACGACGGCGCTGTACGTGCTTGCGGTGGCCGAGCTGCACGGCGTCGAGGTGAGCGACGCGGCACGCGCTCGGCCTCTGGTCTTCGGGATGATGCTTGGCGAGAAGTCCCAGAGCCAGGTCACGAAGGTGGTCCTCGGGGCGATTCCCGGGATGGACGGTGCCGACGCCCGCACGGTCGCGGCGGGGGTGGTGGGGACGGCACTGCCGAACGGTTGGGGCGAGGTGCTCACCCAGCAGCTGCCGGACTCGGCGCTCGCGCCGGTGCTGACCGTGCTCGCACGGGAAGCGATCAAGGTCGGCGGCAAGCTCGGGGCGGGCACGGTCGGCAAGGTGATCCCCTTCGGCGTCGGAGCCGTGATCGGCGGGGTCGGGAGCTTCACGTTCGGTCGGGACGTGGTCAAGGCGTCACGCGCTGCGTTCCCCGGCGAGCCCGAGACGTTCCCATCCGCGCTCGTGGACTTCGCGAAGGCTGAGCGCGGACCGGCGGAACCGTCTCGCGCGGTGCTCGCACTCCAGGCGGCGGCCGGTGAGGTCGCCGAGCTCGGCGGTGACGTGAGAGCGGCGGCGACACGCTTGACGGACGTGTTCCGATCCGTGGATCTCGACGGGGACGGCGTGCCCGACGAAGCCAGGGCCGTGACGGCGGTGAAGGGTGCCGGCTCCGCCGTGAAGGGCGCGGCGGCCGGTGCTGCCAGCGCGGTCTCGGGCGTGGTCAGACGAGGACGGGGGCGCAAGGTCGGGGCCGATGACCCGACGACGCCCGAGCCTGGGGAGACGTCCGCGGACTCGTGATGGCGGCTGCCGGAGGGAGGGGTCGCTCCAGATGACCTCCTGTGTCACGCCAGGTGCGTGGTGAGCGCACGGATCTGCGCCCAGATGAGGGCAGGCGGTGTCGAGAGGTCGATGGAGTGCACCATGATGGTCGGCCCGCCGTGGCGCACCATGAGCGCGGGGATGCCCTCGGCCCGTGCGTAGACCAGGTGGCCGCGGTCCAGTGCCAGCGCCGTGCAGTACGCGAGCATCTGGTAGATGTCCGACGAAGGGACGGACGTGCCGTCGGTGACCTTGTACTTGGTGTCGAGCACGACTGACGGCACGCCGCGGGCGTCGTACACGACGAGGTCCGGTCGGAGGTGGACCGTGCCACGTTCGTCGAGGCGCCACGTGGTGTCCTGCGGGGCCGGTCGACCGCCGCGCCCCGACAGGACGTCTGCGATCGCGTTGCAGACGAACCGCTCGAAGACGGAGTTCATGTCGACGGTGAGGCCCACGGCTGCGGTGTCACCGAGCGCCAGGTCGAGGCCGGACCCGCTGAGCACCAGGCGGGCGAGGTCGACGGCGGCCCGGTAGCGGACGTTCAGACGCGTCCAGGCGACGTCCGGGACCGGCCCGTCGATGCGCAGCGGCGTGACGTCGTCGAGTGCCGCGACGATGCGGTGGAGGCTGCGCCGGACGCCGGGGTGCGGCCGGAGACGGGTCAGTGCGCGGGCTGCGGTGAGCAGGAGGCGGTTCTCGAGGACGTCCTCGTCGTGCTCGTCATAACGGACGGCGACGGGCGCCCCTCGTCCGGGGCGTCGGCGCAGCTGCTCGGCGACGTCGACCCGTCCGCGGACGGTGTGACGTGTCTCTGACGCCGGTCGGTATCCGCGCAGCACGCCGTCCTGGAGCACCCGCTCGGTGACGCGGGCGAACAGTGCCGCCACCGCGGTGGTGAGGTCGGGCGCCTGCGCGAGCTGGACGACGTCGTCGAGGACGGTGTCAGCCTTGCGGCCGGCGGCCACCCCGAGCAGGAAGAGCACGTTGCCGACCGGCGTCTTCGGTCGGACGACGACGTCGGCGCCGTCCGCAGAGGCCGCACCGACGATGCTCGTCGGGGTCACCGACCACCGCACGGTGCCGTCCGGCGTCCAGGACTCGGCCTCGACCTTTGCCCGGAAGGTCTGCTGGAGCAGCCGGACCTGCGCGGGGGCGAGGGCCAGGCCGCGGGTCGTGCGCCACTCAGTCAGCGTCAGCGTCGTCGACATCTGCCGCCGCCGTGGGTGCCCCCGTGCCTCGCAGCGCGTCGAGCGTCAGGGAGTCGAGCAGGGCCGTCCGTCCCCACAGCTGCTCGCGCAGCGTGGGCAGCACGTCGAAGGTCCAGATCCGCTCGACGTGCGCGGCGGTGAGGTCCTTCCGGAGGAAGTGGCTGGGGCCGATCGAGGCGGCGGGGTCGTCGATGAGGCGGTTGGCCTCGCGCAGGACGTCGGCGACCCAGGCGAGCGTGGGCGCGTGGGTCGCGAGGAACGTCGGCAGGACCTCGGACAACGGCGGCTGCTGCGGGTCGAACTCGACGAACGAGAAGCGTCGCCGCAGGGCGGAGTCGAGGAGGGCGATCGACCGGTCGGCGCTGTTCATGGTGCCGATCAGGTACAGGTTGGTCGGCAGGTGGAAGGGTTCGCCCGAGTACATGAGCCGGGCGTCGTCGCCGCGGTACTCGAGCAGCAGGTACAGCTCGCCGAACACACGCGCGGCGTTGCCGCGGTTCAGCTCGTCCACCACGAGGACGTAGCTGTGCGCGGGGTCGGCCGCGGCGGCGCGTGCGATCGTCTTGAGCGGACCCTCGCGCAGCACGTACCCGTCCTGCTGCGGGCGGTAGCCCTCGACGAACTCCTCGTAGCCGTAGGACGGGTGCAGCTGGACGATCTGGCAGCGGTCGGGACTACCCGCGAGCCACTCGGCGTACTCGCGCGCGACGTACGTCTTCCCGGTGCCGGGGCTGCCGGTGAAGATCACCTGGTTGCGGTCCTGGAGCAGCTCGTCGACGGTCTGGAGGAACGACTCGTCGAGGTGGAGTCGGTGTGCGAGGTCCGCCAGGCTCTCGTCCGTCACGGGAGCGTCGGTGGCCGCGGAGCCGGTCGTCTCGGGGCCGTCAGGCGCGGTCGGGGCCAGGGGCGGGTCGATGTGCTTTCCCTTGCGCCACGCGAGCAGCGCGTCGATCTCGGCCGGCGTGCTCCCGGGAACCGCGTCGGCGTCGACGGCGGTCCAGATCAGCCCCTGCGCGTCGAGCCGGTCGCGCAGCGGGGTGCCGCGTCGGTGCATGAGGTCGAGGACGAGGTCGAGGAGCGCCAGGAAGCCGTCGTAGACCTCGCTGTCCGGTGCGCTCGGCTCGCTGCGCCGGTACGCGACGATGTTGGCGAAGCGGCCGACGTAGCGTGACCGCCACGGCGGCTGGACGTCCGCACCGTGGACCATTCGGAGCATGGACGACACGCTGAGGCGTGACCCCTGCTCCGCCAGGACGTCGCTCGGCAGCGCTGCCCGGAAGTCGTCGAGCGCTGCGGTGCGGGGGTCGGTCCACAGGGCGAGCAACGCCCGGCGGGCTGCGGTTTGGTCGGCCTTGACCCACGCCAGCAGCTCGTCGTAGGCGCGGTAGTTGACGAGGTTCGTCCCGCGGAAGACCTTGGCCAGGTCGACGGCCCACGACGGGTCGTCGCGTTCGGCCAGGTCCCGCACGGCGTGGAGGCGCTGCGTCGCCTCCAGCTTGTAGGCGCGCTCGTCGGCCTCGAGGTCGATGCGCTCGGACGTCCAGTCGAGCCAGTGTCCCGCGCGCGTCCACGCGGGGGAGGGCGGTGAGTCCCACTCCCAGTAGTGCGGTGCGCGCCAGAGGTTCACGAACCGATCGGGTGCGCCCGCGCGCTCAGCGAGACCGCGGTACACGTTGCCGAGCTGGACCGACTGCGGCAGGTCCGCCGGGCCGGCGAGGTCGGGCCACGTGGCGACGATGCGGTGGCGCCCGTCGGTACCGACGACGGGTGGGAACGCGTCGGGGAAGAGTAGGTGCTCCAGGGCGGCTCGCTGGATCCCGGCGCCCTGCGTGAGGTCGAGGTCGCCGAGCGCGGCGCTGAACCGGTGGGGGTCGTCGAGCAGTGCGCGGCGCTCGTCGAGGGGGAGGCCTTTGACCATCGCCACGACCTCGACGAGGAAGCCGAAGAGCTTCCAGCGGTACGTGCCGTAGGCGGTGCCCGTGCGCACGAGCCCGGCGTCCAGCGCCTGGGCCAGCTCGCTCGGCGGCGGGGTGGTCCCGTCGGCGAACCCGAGGATCTCGCCGATGATGGCACGCTTCTTGCTGCCGCCGATCACGTCGGAGCGAGCGATCAGCAGATGGACGAACATCAGCTCGGCGGCGAGCTGCACCGCGCCGCGGGACGACGTCGCCAGCTGGGTCGACAGCTTGGAGACGAACGACCCGCTGCCGGTGTCCGGACGCTCGACGAAGTCCCGCACCAGCTCCGCGGCCTGGTCCAAGGTCGAGCCCGGACCGCCGCTGAACAGGGACCGGTCGTCGACGAGGCACTCGTCGCGCCAGCGTGCCGCGGCCGCGTACACCAGGCGGGCGGTCGGGTACGGGATGCGGGTGGCCGACATGGGCGACAGTCAAGCAGGGGCGGGAGGCTCCGACGGCGGAACGCGGGGTGAAGTGGAATGCCGGCGGTGTCCTGTCAGAGCGAGCACTCGGATGCCCGTACCGCGGGGATAAAGTTCGGTCTCGGGCTTGATCGCGACCGCTGATGTGCCCGCGAGGCGTCGAAGATCATCGGAGGAGGTGGAAGGCATGGCGCGTGTGAGGTCGTTCTCGCCGTCCACGCAGGACATCAGGCCTCACCCGACGGAGGTGGACTGCGAGTACCGAGTCGTCGTCGATGCCGACCGGCGTCTGCTACACCTCACGACGTTCGGCTCCGACGACCGTGCGAGCAGGGCGAAGTCGAGCCAGAGCCTCCAGGTCGATGTCGACGCGGCGCGTGAACTCATCGTGATCATCGAGACCGCGTTTCCTGAGCTCCGCCGCTCGTGACGTTCTCGGGTTCCGGACCTCTCGCTACCGTCTCGCTGTTCAGCGGTGTCGCAGGGATCGAGCAGGGTCTGGCTGCCGCTGGCGTGTCTGACGTCGCCTGGTTCTGCGAGAGGTGGGACGCCGCCAGGGCCGTCCTCGCTGCACGCTATGCCGACGTCGAGGTGAAGGACGACGTCACCGCGATCAGGGACTTCGACGGGGCGGCGCTGGTCACCGCAGGTTTCCCCTGCACCGATCTCTCGCAGGCAGGGCTCACCCAGGGCTTGGCGGGCGTGAACTCAGGCCTGGTGATCGGGGTCCTGGAGAAGATCGCGGCCTATCGGCCGGACTGGGTCCTTCTCGAGAACGTGCCCAACATGCTCCACCTTGGCCGTGGCGCTGCGATGAACCGCATCGTGAGCGATCTGGAGAACGCGGGGTACTCATGGGCGTACCGCGTGGTCGACAGCCGGTTCGCCGGGCTAGCGCAGCGCCGGCGACGCGTCTTCCTTCTCGCGTCGCGAGTGATGGACCCCGCGCGGATCCTCCTCGGGGAGGATCACGGGGAACCGGAACCGGACCAGCAGGCAACGGCGTTCGGATTCTCGTGGACGGAGGGCAACCGAGGTGTGGGTTGGGCCGTCGGGGCCACTCCCACCCTGAAGGGGGGGACGACGGTGCGGGTGGCGAGCCCGCCTGCGATCTGGCTCCCCGGTGAGCGGGTGGGACGTCAGATCGTGCGACCGTCGATCGAGGCGGCTGAGTCGCTCCAGGGACTCGAGCCGGGCTGGACCTCTCCCGCTCCTGAGCGTGACCGCTGGAAGCTCGTGGGTAACGCGGTGAGCGTGCCGGTGGCCCGGTGGATCGGTGGGCGGCTGGCCAGGCGTTCGGAGCTGCGGGAGGCGTTCGAGGACGGTGTGCTCCTCGCCGAGGGTGCCGGGTGGCCCACCGCCGCCCGTGGGACGTCGGATGGGAAACGCTGGGCGGTCGACGTCTCCGAGTTCCCGTGCGGTCCTGTCGCGGACCAGGTCCAAGACCTCGGCGATCTCCTGACTCGCTACGGCTCGGAGCCGCTCTCGTGGCGCGCGACGAAGGGCTTCCGGGATCGCCTGCGCGCGAGCAGTCTGCGCTACAGAGCAGACTTCATGGCAGCGCTGGACGCGCACGTGGATCACATGTCTGCTGCACGGACGACCGAGTAGATCCGCTCTGCGACAGGGTCCGGTGCCTCGTGCTCCCAGAACCGCAGGACCGTCCATCCGAGGTCCTCGAGCTGGCTGTTGACGGAGGCGTCGCGGGCTTGGTTCGCCGAGAGCTTCGCCTCCCACCACGCTGTGTTGGACCGCGGCGTCGTGCCGTGTAGCGGACATCCGTGCCAGAAGCACCCATCGATGTAGACGGCCACACGAGCCCGCGTGAAGGCGATGTCGATGGTCCGGCGTCGTTGTCCGGGTACGGGCCAGGTCACGCGATACCGGAGTCCCATCGCGTGGAGCCGCTGTCGCACGGCCTTCTCGGGTTGGTTGTCCCGCTGACGCAGCATCCTCATGCGCCGAGAGGCGTCTGTGCTGGACGAGCCGGGGTGAGGTCCGGGGGGTAACGGCTGCACGGGACCAGACTCCCCGATCCGAGCGCGTTCGCCCGCGTGATCGATGTCCGTGTTGTCCGCCGTGCGCGTCATCCCAGGTCGCTAGGGTCTCCAGGGAGTGCGAGGAAGGACTGACGTGCAGACGCATCTCCCCGAGGTCGGCCAGATGGTCCATGTCCGTGGCGCGCGGTGGGTGGTGGCGGACGTCGCCGCGCAGGCGCTCCCGCGCTCCTCGGCGGACGACGACGTCACCGAGATCCAGCACGCCGTCACGCTCCAGGCGATGGGTGAGGACGCCGCGGGTGATGAGCTGCGGGTGGTCTGGGAGATCGAGCCCGGGCGCGCCGCTGTCACGGAGCGCGGCCTGCCGCGACAGGTCGACCCGGACCGCTTCGACGACCCGGACACGCTCGCGGCGTTCGTCGACGCGCTGCGCTGGGGTGCGGTCACCTCAGCGGACCCGGGGACGTACCAGGCGCCCTTCCGATCGGGTGCCGCGGTCGAGCCCTACCAGCTGGAGCCGCTCCGGCGGGCGCTCTCGGCCCCGCGGACGAATCTGCTCCTCGCCGACGACGTGGGTCTCGGGAAGACGATCGAGGCAGGTCTCGTCATTCAGGAGCTGCTCCTGCGCCACCGGGCCCGGTCCGTGGTCGTCGTGTGCCCGGCGGGTCTGGTGCTGAAGTGGCGGGACGAGATGCTCGAGAAGTTCGGGCTGTCGTTCGAGGTCGTGAGCTCGGAGACGATGAAGGACGTACGCCGCCGGTACGGCGTGCACGCCAATCCGTTCGTGCTGTTCCCTCGGGTGATCGTCTCGATGTCGTGGCTGCCCGGCCCGCGTGCCCAGCGCATGCTGCAGTCGGCGTTCGACGCGGCCCGGCGGACCGGGCGTGATGGTCGGGTCTTCGACGTGCTCGTGGTGGACGAGGCGCACCACGTCGCTCCCTCGGCGCCGCAGCAGGCGGCCGGTCGTCGTGGCTACGCGGTCGACTCGCAGCGGACGGCCGCCGTCCGCGACCTCGCTCGGCGGTGCGAGCATCGCCTGTTCCTGTCCGCCACGCCCCACAACGGGTACGAGGAGTCGTTCACCGCACTGCTCGAGATGATCGACGAGCACCGATTCGCCCGTGGCGCGCAGATCGATCGGACCGCGCTCGCGGAGGTTGCGGTCCGGCGCTTGAAGTCCGACGTGCCGGGTGATCGGTTCCGTCAGCGGGAGGTGCGGCTGCTACCGGTCGAGGCCGCGGACGACGAGGCGGAGATGTACGACCGCCTGAGGGCGTTGCTCGACAGGCGGGGACGCGCAACAGCGGGCGCACCGGCGCGTGCAGCGGACATCTCAGCGCTGCTGCTCAAGAAGCGCTTCCTCTCGTCGCCCTGGGCCTTCGCGCGGACGGCCGCCGCCTACCTCGAGGCGCGTCGTGACGGTCGCGAGCCCGACCTGCCGGAGTTCGACGACCTGTGGGGCGATGCCGCGCCCGACGAGGAGGAGGGTCGCGCCGCCCAGCCGGAGCTCGGTGCGCTCACCGACAGCTGCCGCGTGCTTGAGGACCTCCCGGCGCAGGACGTGGCAGACCTCGAGGCCCTCATCGCTTGGGGCCGCAGCTACGAGGCGCGGCCCGACTCCCGGCTGACCCAGCTGGTGCGGTTCCTCGAGGGGGAGATTCGCCCAACGGGGACGTGGTCCAACGAACGGGTCGTCGTCTTCACGGAGTACGTCGACACCCTTGAGTGGATCGAGCGTGTCCTGCGCACCGCGGGCTACGACTCCGACCGGCTCGCCGTCATCCACGGGCAGACGCCCGCCGACGTACGCGAGGACATCCGCCTGCGCTTCAACGCCGACCCGTCGGAGCACCCCGTGCGGGTCCTGCTGGCGACCGACGCCGCCGGCGAGGGGATCGACCTGCAGCGTTACTGCCACCGGCTCGTGAACTTCGACGTGCCGTTCAACCCCAACCGCCTTGAACAGCGCATCGGCCGCATCGACCGGTACGGGCAGACGGAGACGCCCGTGGCGTGGCACTTCGCGCCGGTCAGCGGGCGGAACGCGCTGGACCGTGACGTCGACCTCCTGCGCCGACTGCTGGACAAGATGCAGCGGGTGCGAACCGACCTCGGTTCCGCGAACGACGTCCTCGCGCCGGATCTCGAAGAAGAGCTCCTGGGGCGTCGTCCGCGCGCAGCCCGGCCCGCTCGCGATGACTCGGCTCGTGCGGTGACCGACATGCTGGCGGGTGATCGCCGGATGTCGGCGGAGCTCACCCGCATCACCGAGGGCCTCGACGACGTCCGCAGGCGACTGCACCTGCACCCGGCGAACGTCCAACGGGTGGTCGACACAGCTCTGAGCCTCGCGGGGCAGCCGACGCTGGAGCGGGTCGGCGACGTCGACACCGACGCCCCCGTCTTCGCCGCGCCGACGGCGATGGCGCGGACCTGGGCGCTCGCGGTGCAGGACCTGGACGACCCACTCACGTCGGAGCGGCGGCACCTGACCTTCGACGAGGGGGCGGCTCGTGGACGCCAGGACCTTGTGCACGCCCACCTCGGCCACCCGCTCGTCCGGTTGGCGACCCGGGCGCTCCGTCAGGAGTTGTGGTCACCGCACCCGTCCGTCCAGCGCGTGACCGCGGTCGTCGTACCCGGGCTCCGGGACTCGTTCGCCGCGGCCGTCGCGCGTCTGGTGCTGGTCGGCGGCAGCGGGGTCCGCCTCCACGAGGAGGTCTTCCTCGCCGGGACCCGGCTGCGACGACGTCAGGACCTCGGTGAGGACCTCTCGGAGGACCTGCTCGCCACGACGCTCGACGGGCGCGACCTGCGGTCGCCGCGCCCCGAGGTGCTGAGCGCGCTCGCTGCGCGATGGAACGAGGACGGGGCGGATGCACTCCGCGCGCGCGTCGAGCGTGCCGTGGAGGTTCGAGCCGCTCGGCGGCTCGAAGAGCTGGAGGAGGCACTCCGGCATCGTCGTGAGGCCGACCTCGAACGGGTCGAGGGAACGTTCGCGCGCTTCCGGGAGACCCTGGAGCGGTCCGTCGCTGCGATGGAGCGGGCGGCCCGGGAGGCCGAGGAGTCGCTCTTCGAGCTGGAGGGGTCCGCGCGGCAACGGCGTCGCGACATCGAGGAGGTGCGACGCCGGCTGGACGTCCTCGATGACGAGCTGGACCGGGAACGACGCGCCGTCGATGCCCGGTACGAGGAGTCGCAGCACCACGCACTGACCGGGGCGCTCGTGTTCGCACTGACGCCCGCCGACGCCGAGGGGAGCTTCGCATGAGCCCGCGACCGGGACACCGGCCGAGACGGCAGGACGACGTCTTCGCGTGGCTCGACCTCGTCATCGTCGACGGACCGTTCCTCGCACGCCCGGCGCTCAAGGCGCAGTACCGCGACGGTCTGCCCCGTCCGGACGCAACTGTCGACCAGGTGGGCGAGTCGTTCACGGAGGGCTTCCGCCTGTGGGAGCGCGCCTGGACCACGTGGGTGCGGTCGGCGCGCGACGACTCCGCGACGGCCGCGTACCTCACCGAGCGTGACGCCTGGGTGACGACGATGACCCGGCAGGTGCTGGAGTGGGACGGGTACGTCGTCGAGGCGGCGCCGGACCTGCGGGCGGTCTCGCTGGACGGCGAGCGCTCCGTGCGCCCGACCGCGGTCCTGCGGACCGCCGAGGAGGCCGAAGCGCTGCTGCTGGTCGTCGACCCGACCGATGACCTCGCGGCTCCGGGGGCCGACGGATGGACGGCGACGGCGATCGATCGAGGCGCCGCCCTCCTTCGCGCGAGCCGGGCCGGCGGTGGGACCGGCATCCCCGTGGCCGTCGTGACCGACGGCCGCTGGTGGGCCCTCGTGTGGATCAGTGACCAGGGTGCGGTGGGTTCCGGCACGTTGGACGGAGCGCTCTTCCGCGAGGAGCCCGACCTCAGAGCGGCCTTCTGGGCGCTGGCGCGACTCACCTCCCTGGCGGGTGGGGCACCCGAGCGTCGTCTGCCCGCGCTGCTGAGTGACTCGGTTGCCAGCACCGAGGAGATCACCGACCAGCTCGGCCGGCAGGTCCGCGCGGCCGTCGAGCTGTTGGTGCAGTCGTTCTCGGAGTCGCACCTCCACGCGCTCGCGGCCGGGGAGACGTCGCCGCTCCCGGAGGACGGGCACGCGGTCTACGACGCGGCCGTGACGGTGATGATGCGCGTCGTCTTCCTGCTGTTCGCGGAGGCGAACGAGCTCCTCCCCGACAGTGTGCTGTACCGCGACGCCTACGCGATCTCCGACGTCGGCGAGCGTCTCGATGCTCGCCGACGCGCCGCCGTCGCCGCGGACGGTGAGGAGCTGCTCGAGGGGTCCTTCGACACCTGGCACCGGCTGCTCGCGACGAGCAGCGCCCTGTACGAGGGCGCGACGTTCGAGGACCTGCGCATGCCCGCCTACGGCGGGTCGCTCTTCGACCCCGACCGCTTCGCGTGGCTGCTCGCCACCGACTCCACGACGGGGCGCCTCCGGGTGGTGGTCGACGACCGCGTGATGCTGCACGTGCTGCGTGCCGTCCAGCAGGTCCGCATCGGGAACGAGGCGCGAGCGGTCTCCTTCCGGGACCTCGACGTCGAGCAGATCGGCTACGTCTACGAGGGTCTGCTCGGGTACTCCGCCCGGTTCACCGACCCGGACGAGACGATCGTCGGGCTGTCCGGGCCGCAGGACGGCGCCGAGCCGGAGATCCCTCTCGAGGTGCTGCATCAACTGTCCGACGACGCGGACGAGGACCCGGCCAACTTCGCTGCGGCGCTGGTCGCCTGGCTCAAGGAGGACCAGCCGGGTGCGCGCGCGAGCACGGTCCGCCAGATCGCCAAGGCGTACGAGACCAGCGGCACCGTCGAGGCGCAGGACGAAGCCCGGCGGCTGCTGCGCCCCGTCGTGCGGGACAAGGACTTGCTCGACGAGCTCGTGGGGTACATCCACCTGATCCGCCGCGACCTGCGCGGGCTGCCCTACGTCGTGCTCGGTGGGGGGCTGGTGGTGGTCGAGACCCGGTCCCGCGCCAACTCCGGGACGCACTACACGCCGCGGGCGCTCGCGGAGGAGGTCGTTCTCCACGCCCTCGAGCCGCTCGTCTACCAGCCGGGTCCGCTGCAGACGGCGGACACGAGCGAGTGGAAGCTCATCCCGTCCTCGCAGATCCTCGACCTCAAGGTCGCGGACATCGCCGTCGGCTCCGGGGCCTTCCTCGTGGCTGCGGCGCGGTACCTCGGTGGGAAGCTGCTCGAGGCGTGGGACGCAGAGGGCATCACCCGCGAGGACGTCAGCGCCGAGCAGCGACGCCGACGGGAGATCGAAGCCCGGCGGGAGATCGTCGCGCACTGCCTCTACGGTGCGGACATCAACCCCATGGCCGTCGAGATGTGCAAGCTCTCCCTGTGGCTGGTGTCGCTCGATCGGGACAAGCCCTTCTCCTTCGTCGACGACAAGATCTTCTGCGGCAACTCACTGCTCGGTCTCACGGAGCTCCGGCAGCTGCGCGGGCTCCACATCGACCCGTCGCCTGCCCGCCTGCGGAACCCGGGCTTCACGGTGGACGTCGACCTCGCCATCCAGCGCGCGACCGAGATCCGCGGTCAGCTCGCCACGGCCGTGTCCGACGGGGACGCGATGCGGACGACGCATGCCAAGCGGCAGCTCATGAGGCAGCTCGACCAGCAGCTGGAGGAGCTCCGTACCGTCGCCGACGGCATCGTGGCTGCTGGACTGGCGGTGGGCGGCAAGCCTGGAAAGCCCTTGGATGCCGCCTACGAGAACCTGTCGCTCGCGTTGATGCGGGCCTCGCTGGGCGATGACGGAGCGCTGACCGGGATCATCGGGCGTGGTCTCACCCCGACGGTCGCGACCGACTACGAGCGATGGCAGCCGCTGCACTGGATCCTCGAGGTCCCCGACGTGATGCTCGGTCACGGTGGCTTCGACGCCGTCATCGGTAACCCACCCTTCCTCGGCGGCCAAAAACTCACCGGCACGATGGGCGACAACGTCCGCGACTGGTTCGTCCACCAGATCGCCGGTGGGACGAGGGGAAGTGCCGACCTCGTCGCCTACTTCTTCCTGCGAGCGTTCGGGCTCCTGGCTCCCGACCGTGGCCAGCTCGGGCTGATCGCGACCAACACGATCGCCCAGGGCGACACCCGTGAGGTAGGCCTGGACCGCCTCGCAGCGGAGGGCTTGACGATCCGACGTGCCATCCAGAGCGCGCCGTGGCCGGCGCGCAATGCAAACCTGGAGTACGCCGGGGTCTGGGGCAGCCGGACCATGCTCGACGCCGCGGCCGAGCGTCTCTCCGACGGGGTGCCGGTCCGGGCGGTGTCGACCTTGCTTGAGCCGCAGGGTCGTGCCGAAGGGGCACCTGTCCGGTTGGCCGAGAACGCCAATATCGCGTTCATCGGCAGCTACGTCCTCGGGATGGGCTTCGTACTCACCGAAGAAGAGGCGGAGGGCATGCTCGCCGCCGACCCGCGCAACCGTGAAGTCGTGTTCCCCTACCTGAGCGGCGAGGACCTCAACTCCCGCCCTGACATGTCAGCATCGCGGTGGGTCATCAACTTCTTCGACTGGCCGGAGGAGCGCGCTGCGACGTATGAGGCTCCATACGCTTGGATCCGCGAGCGGGTGATGCCGGAGCGCACCCGTCGGAAGCCGGACGGCTCGTTCGTCCTTCGCAAGCCGCTGCCGGAGCGGTGGTGGATGTATGCGGAGAAGCGGCCCGGTCTGTACCGCAAGATCGCTGACATGTCAGACATTCTCGTTCTTGCGAGAGTGAGCAAGAATGTGATGCCCGGTAGGGTTCGTGCTGGGCAGGTCTGTAGCGAGCAGGTCGTTGTGCTCGCCACTGACGACTATGCTGATCAGGCCGTTCTTTCGTCGTCGTTGCACGGCATCTGGGCGGTCACTTATGGATCTACTCTCGAAACCCGAGCTCGCTACACTCCCTCAGACGTATTCGAGACATTCCCAAGACCGACCCCTTCGGTGGTGCTTGAGAGAATTTCTCGGAGTCTCGAGAATGAAGTTCGGACTCTCATGGCGGAGCGAGGGCTTGGCCTCACAAAGATGCTCAACCTCGTGAACGACGCTGGTGTTGGGTCTGATTCGGGCATTCAGCGCCTTCGGGACCTTTACGTGGCGCTCGACGAATCAGTGCTTGATGCATACGGGTGGAGCGACGTCCAACTGCGGCACGGCTTCCACTCCTACCGGCAGAATGAGCGATTCACCATCGCTCCTGCCGCGCGCGTCGAACTTCTCGACAGATTGCTGGAGGAGAACCAGCGACGGGCGACCCTCCACGGCCAACTTGATGTCGCCGGGCACCATCCTGGTGTGACGACAGGGGGTGAGCGCGGATGACACCGTCGAGGCGCGTTCGGGACGAACTGCATTGGCTGCTCGGTGCGGACCTGGTCGGACCGTGGGGCGGTGCCGCCGAGACGGTCGTTGGCAATCCGCGTGGCAGGTACCTGGCGGGGGCCTTGGCGCCTGTGAAGGTTGAGGGCCTGGGGCAGCGCACAGCATCCGATCAGATCGCAGCGACGGACGAGATCGCTGACCTCCGATCAGGAGACGACGCGATTTCTGTTCCCGACGGACGCGGCTCCGATGGTGTCCCCGAGGTCGACGACGGGGAGATCTCCGACAGCGGCGCCCCGGAGGAGTCGGAGGACCGAGGGCCCGCGTCCCAACTCATCGCTCCGTCGTCGATGGGTCTGCGCTTCCGTGTGAGCGCGAGGGGCGCTGGTCTCGTGCTCATCGCCCGGTGGGGTACGTACGTGCCGCGCCGCGAGGCCGACGACAACGGTCGCGTGCGGACGTTGTACGACCGCATGCCGCACGAGCACCGCGTCGTCCTGGCGTCGGACCGCATCACCGCCGGTGCGGTGATCGATGAGCCCGTGCTGGTCGAGAACGGCGTGGTGCAGGTGTCGGTCAGTGTGGACGTCCTTGCGGGAGAGGGGGAGACGCTCGTCGTCGAGGTCGCCCTGCAGAACCGTCGCATCACGGATGGCACCCTGCCGCCGAGGTTGTGGCTCTTCCAGGCCGAGCTCGAAGTGGCGGCCGCCGACGGGTCGGCGGCGTTCTTGCCGATCCACGATCCGCTGGACGCGCTCGCACCCGGGCTCGACAGCGAGGAACAGCGCCTCGAGCTGCTCTACCGGGATCGCCTCGAGTTCGCGGTCGGCCGTACCTGCTCCGCGACGTGGACGTGCGCCGATTCCGACACGACGGACGGCGAGTGGGTGCGTGACCTCGTGGAGGGCTCGCGCCGCGCGCACCGGGTGCGTACGACGTGGTTGCCGACCGCGGAGGTGCCGCAGACGATGGCGCCCGCGGTGCCCGGCGCCGTCGCCTCCATGAACCGCCTCGGCAGCGCCCCGCTCGAGGACGTGGTGGCCGGCCTCCGTCCGATGGTCGATGGTTACCGCTCGTGGTTGGTCGACCGGCGCGACGAGGTCGCGGACCTCCCGCCCCACCTGCAGGACATCGCGGACGAGGCGGTCGAGGACGCCGAGGGGGTGGCCGACCGCTTGGAGGCCGGCCTCGCGCTCCTGGCCGACCCCGACGTGTTCCGCGCTTTCCAGTTCATGAACCGGGTCATGGCGGACCAGCGCGTCCACAGCCAGGTCGCGCAGCTCCGGTCCGAGAGCGGCGACGCGACCATCGCCGAGGCCACCGAGCAGGTGATGGCGAAGGACGAGCTCGCCCGAGCCTCGTGGCGGCCGTTCCAGCTCGGGTTCATCCTCATGCAGCTCGGCAGCCTCGCGGACCCCGCATCGCCGCTGCGCAGCGGGGACGCCGCGCAGGCCGAGCTCCTCTTCTTCCCCACCGGTGGTGGCAAGACCGAGGCGTACCTCGGGCTGGCCGCGTTCACCTTCGCGATGCGGCGTCTCCAGGGCGAGGTCCCCTCCCCGGACGGCCCGCTCGACGGGCGTGACGGCGTCGCCGTCCTCATGCGCTACACGCTGCGCCTGCTCACGACCCAGCAGTTCCAGCGCGCCACGGCGCTCGTCTGCGCAGCGGAGCTCGAGCGCCGCCGCGACCCCGACACCTGGGGCGACGAGCCCTTCCGCATCGGCCTGTGGGTGGGCACCAGCGTCAGCCCTAAGTCCGTCACCGAGGCGCGTGCACAGGTGGAGGACGCGCGGGGCGCCGAGGGGAAGGCGTACGGGGTCACCGTCCTGCAGCTCCAGCGCTGCCCGTGGTGCGGTTCGCGGATCAGCCCCAAACAGCACATCCGCTACGACGACGTGCGCCGACGCGTCCTCGTCCACTGCGGGGCCAAGCTCGGCACCGAGTGCCCGTTCGCCGAGGGCGGGCTCGTCGAGGACGGCCTGCCCGTGCTCACCACGGACGAGGAGATCTACCGGCACCCGCCCACGTACCTCCTCGCGACGGTCGACAAGTTCGCGCGCATCGCTCGTGAGGGGCAGACGGCGCACCTCTTCGGCCACGTCGCGCAGCGGTGTCCTCGTCACGGCTACGTCCACCCGGACACCCCGGGCGAGGTGTGCAACCGCACGAGCCACAACCGCAAGGGCTCTGCCCCCAAGGTCACCGTCACAGCGGTCGGCCGCCTGCGCCCGCCGGATCTCATCATCCAGGACGAGCTGCACCTCATCACGGGCGCGCTCGGCACCGCTGTCGGCCTGTTCGAGGTCGCCGTCGACACGCTCTCTAGCTGGCAGCTCGGACCCGACGCCGCGACCGCGGCCGCCATCCGGCCCCTGGTCGTCGCGTCGACGGCGACCAGTCGCAACGCGCTCGGGCAGGTGCGCCGGCTCTACGGGCGTGGCGTCGAGATCTTCCCGCCCCAGGTGCTCGACGTGCGCGACACCTACTTCTCCGCCGAGGTCCCGATCAGCGACGAGAGCCCCGGCCGGCGCTACGTCGGGGTGTGCGCGCACGGTGCCCGCCTGACGCTGGCCGAGATCCGCGTGTCGGAGATCCTGCTCCTCGCAGGTCAGCGTCTCCTCGACGAGCACGGCGACGCAGCCGACCCGTACATGACCCTCGTCGGCTACTTCTCGGCGACCCGCGAGCTCGCGGGCATGCGGCGGTACCTCGACGACGACGTCACGACACGGATCACCAACCCGGACCGGACGAGCGGTTACGCCCCCCGCGGACGGTTCGGCCTCGAGGTGGGCGAGCTGACGTCCCGCATCTCCTCGACGGAGATCACCGCGACGCTCGACCGGCTCGCCGTGACGTTCGACCCGCACTTCGACAGCACGAGCGCGCACGCCCGGATGGCCCGGGCCGCGCGAGACGGGAAGAAGGAGCCAGGGCGGCCCGGTGACCGGCCGTACGACGTGGTGCTCGCAACGTCCATGCTGCAGGTGGGCGTCGACGTCGGACGCCTCGGGCTCATGCTCATCGTGGGTCAGCCGAAGAACACCGCGGAGTACATCCAGGCGTCGTCACGCGTCGGGCGCGTCGCTTCCCGACCCGGGCTGGTCGTCACGCTCGCGAACCGGGCGCGCCCGCGCGACATGGCGCACTACGAGCAGTTCGAGCACGACCACCGGACGTTCTACGCCCACGTCGAGGCGTTGTCCGTCACGCCGTTCTCGGACTCCTCGCTCGAACGCGGACTCACCGGCGTCCTCGTCTCCGTCGCACGGGTGCTCGACGTGACGGCGTCGCCGTCCCTGTCACCGCAGACCGGGGCCAGCGCCGTCGCCACGCGGTACGCCACGGTGGAGCATCTCATCGACGTCATCGCGCAGCGGGCGGCCGCAGCCGGAGCCGACCAGCTCGTCGACACGATCCGCGAGAAGCTGCAGCGGCGCCTCGACGTCTGGTACGCGAAAGCCACCGCCAACCCGACCACGGTCTACGACAAGCGAGGCGGTGCACCGGGCCTTCTGAAGAGTCCCGAGGACGAGACGATCCTCGGTGAGGACGTCTACCTCCGCGTCGCTAACTCGATGCGCGAGGTGCAGCCGGAGATCAACCTCGTGGTGCGCTCCGTGCAGGACAAGGTGACCGACGTCGAACCCGCCGACGCGCCGGCGTGGGAGTTCCCCCTGGAGGTGGGGCAGTGACCGAGGAGACGCCTGCGGCCCCGGCGGAGACCGAGTACGTCGCCGAGAACGCCGTGCTCGACCCGTACGCGCACACCGACGACGTCGCGCCCAAGAACTACGGACGCATCGGCTCCATGCGCCCCACGGCGCTGCTGTACACCGGAGGGATCGGCGCGACGGTCGACCTGCCGCACGTCGCCGTCATGCCGCAGGGACTCGACGCGTGGGAGCTCGCCTACCAGCGGCTCGGCAAGGTCTTCCAGGTCTCCGAACCGCGCCTCGTCGAGGCGGTCAAGGCGCAGATCGGACGCCAGGTCACCGAACTGCGTCGGCCCCCGCGCGAGGAGACCGGGCCGGACGGGCACTCCACCATCGGCGTGCCGGCCGCGGTCTTCCCCCGGTGGTTGCGGTGCACCGGTTGCGACATCCTGGCGCCGTTCGACGGTCAGGGCGGCACCTTCACGTTCGTCAACACGATCAAGCGCCGTCCGGACAAGGCGCGGTTCGAGCACGAGGGCTGCCGCGGACGCAAGGGCACCGCCAAGCCGCGGCGCAGCCCGGCCGTGCCCGCCCGGTACCTGGTCGCCTGCCTCGCCGGGCACCTCGACGAGTTCCCCTACTGGGCGTACGTGCACCGCGCCCAGGGCGCGGGGTGGACGTGCTCGAAGATGGAGGGCATCGCGAACCCCCGGACCCAGTTGCGGATGCTCGAGTGGCGTAGCAACCTCGGCCCGGAGGTCCACATCCACTGCGTCACGTGCGACGCGCGGCGCTCCATGCGCGAGCTCACCGGGACCGCGGGCGCCGACCGCATGCCGCGGTGCCGAGGACGCCACCCCCATCTCGGGACCTTCGAGAAGTGCCAGGCCGAGACGCGGTTCATGCTCCTGGGAGCCGCGAACCAGTGGTTCCCCGCGACGGTCAGCCTCCTCGTGGTACCGGAGAGCGTCGAGCTCACCGTCACCGACGTCGCCGCGCGGCTCCAGGGAGTCCCCGCTGAGCAGCGGGCGATGGTGACCTCGGAGGCGGTGGTCCCGATGTTCAAGGCGTTCGTCCAGCAGAGCGCCGGGCTGGACCTCGCGGACGTGCCGGACGACGTCGTCATGGCGGCGATCACGATGCTCGCCGAGGGCGGTGTACCCGACACGGGGCGGACGACCCCCTACACGGCGGTCGAGCTCAGACTCCCCGAGTGGCGCACGCTCGTCCGCCCAAAGGACTTCGCCAAGCACGCCCGGCAGAGCGACTTCCGCATCCGGGACGTCACGCCCCCTGCAGCGCTCGAACCGGTGGTCGGCACTGTGGCCGCGGTCGACCGACTGAAGAAGGTCAACGCCTTCGTCGGGTTCACACGTGTCGACTCGTTCGACCGCATCGACGACGCCGCTCGGCTCGCCCCGATCTCGCGACGACGCCCTCGGTGGGTCCCGGCGACGGAGGACCACGGAGAGGGGGTCTTCATCCGTCTCCGCGAGGACGTCGTGGGTCCGTGGGAGGAGAGCGTGCTCCCGACACCGCTCTGGGAAGCCCACCGGCGCGCGCACGAGCTCAACGTGAGGCGCCGAACCAGCACGTCCGCGCCCGTCAACGCCGCGGAGCGGTTCGAGCCCCCGCGGTTCTGGGCCGTCCACACCCTCGCTCACCTGCTCATCCGCCAGATGGCGATGGACTCGGGGTACGGGTCGGCGTCACTGACCGAACGCATCTACGCATGGCGTCCCGACGAGGACCGTGAGGCGGCTGCGGGCTTCCTCATCTCGACCACCTCGCCCGACAGCGAGGGCACGCTTGGCGGCCTAGTCGAGCTCTCGGACCCGCAGCGGCTGGGTGACCTGGTCACGCGAGCGCTGCACAAGGCGTCCCGCTGCTCGTCCGACCCGGTCTGCTCCCACCGCACGCCCGGCCCGGACGAGGACTTCCTCCACGGTGCCGCCTGCCACTTCTGCGTCTTCAACTCGGAGACGTCGTGCGAGAACGCCAACAGGTTCCTCGACCGGCGCCTCCTGCGGACGCTCTACGCGGGGCAGGGGGTCGACGGGCTCCTCGACGCCATGGTGCTGGGATGAAGGACAACCTCGCTGCGCTCGTCGGTCTGCTGACACCCAGCGAGCTTCGCCGTGTCGCGGCGAGCCTCGAGGTGACCGGCCGCGCGCGGCGAGCTGCCCGCGAGGTGGCGCCCGACCGGGCACCAGCGGTCGGAGCCGCGCTCGCGGCGGTGGTGAGATCTTTCGGGAACTCGACCGCGCTCGCTGCCGCGTTGCGGGTGATCGCTGACGCCGCCGAGGACCGACCGGAGCCTCCTGTGGTCGTCTGGAGCGGGCCGCAGCTGCAGGGAGATTCGGTCCGGACAACCGAGGCCATCGTCCGCCTCATCGATGACGCGGAAGAGAGCATCCTTGCGTCGACGTACTCCGGATCGAAGGGCGCGCCCTTCGTCCAGGCCCTGCGGCGGGCCGCACAGCGCAAGGTGGCGATCACTCTCGTCGTCGATGTCATCGAGCGCGCGGAGACCGCGCGTGCGCTCGTGCGCGCCGTGCCGAGGGCGACCGTCTACGGGTATCACCACGAGGTGCGAGGTCAGGTCGGCCTTCAGCACTCGAAGATCCTCGTCATTGATGGACGCTTCACCCTGGTGACGAGCGCCAACCTCTCTGTCGCGGCTGTCGAGCGCCATCTGGAAGCCGGCGTGCTCCTCGATGATCCCGCTGTCGCAGGCCGGGTCTCGAGGCGTGTGGCCGACCTGGTGGCATCGGCGCATCTGAGACAGGTGAAGTGACCGCCCTGCACCGGTCGAGACCGCGGCAGTTCGGTTGATTGCGCAGGCAGGCGGGTGAACAGGGCGGAGCCGAGTGGCTTCCCAGCACCCTCTGCGCAAAGCTCACCTGCATGGCTGCGCGTGACGTCCTTCGCGACTGGTTGGTCGAGGCCCTGCGCACGCTCGGAGGATCGGCGACGGTCATTGACGTCAGCCGAGAAGTGTGGCGGGCGCACCAGCGCGACATCGAAGCCTCCGGGGACCTCGTCTACACCTGGCAGTACGACCTTCGATGGGCAGCGACCAACCTCCGCAAGGAAGGGCGCCTGGCTCAGAACAAGCGGGGTGAGCCGTGGCGACTGACCTAGGCCGCAGCTGAATCGGTAGGCGTGCAACGTGCGGACCCGTGACCCTGGCCGCCGACCTCGCCTCAGTCGCGCGGCGATGTGCTTCTGCCCCTCGTGCTGCGGCGGCCGCATCGACGGACGAGGCGGACTGGCGCGCCGGCGTCAGCCCGCGAGCATGCGCGGCAGCACCACGTTCACGACGAACAAGACCGCCCCGAGCCAGAGGACGAGCCGGGTCAGCGCCCCACCGAGCGAGGCCCTCCGTCGTCGTCGCCTGTCGACGGCGGACCGCCCACCCCGCGCGCCGGCCGACCGTCCGCCAGACCGTCCCGCAGACCGTGCGGACGTCCGCTCCGCCGCCCCCCGCGGCGTCCGTCCGCCACCCCGTCGGGGCGTGGGGACGGGCCCCGACGCGGCGCCGAGCTCGGCGTGCAGGTGGCGCGCGACGTCCACGACGTCGTACACCGACAACCGCACGGGCTGGGCGAGGAGGTGCTCGGGCAGCTGCCACCGCCCGCACACGGCCACGCCCTTGACGGTGGTCACGGGCTGGTCCTCCTGCCCGGCGAGGCACAGGACGCCGCGCACCGCGGACCGGTGCTGCGGTGCGAGCAGCGTGGTCACGGCAGCCGCGGCCTGGCTGACGCCCTCGACGGCCGCGTCCCGCCCGTAGCCGTTCTGCCGCACGCCGTCCGGCGAGACCCGCACGTCGCCCGACCAGTTCTTCGCGTCGACGACGAACACGCCACCCGGCCCGATCGCGACGTGGTCGAGGTTGGCGCGCTGTCGGCCGGGCCAGCGCACGTCGTGCAGCACGGTCCAGCCGTACCGCGTGAGGTGTGCGAGCACGTCGGCGACCTGGCGCTCGCCCTCGGCACCCGCCGCCCACGCGCGCTGGTCGCGGCGCAGCCTCTCGAGCACGGCGGCGTCGACCGCCTCGCCGCGCTCCTGCGCGTCCCGTAGTTGGGCGACGCGCCGCGCGCGTCGGCTCACCTGCTCCTCGGCGCCGCGCCCGGCGTCGTCCCCTGCAGCCCCCTGCACGACCGGCCCCCCTACTCGCAGCCCACGCCGTCGTTGTCGCGGTCCAGGTGCGACGCGTACCCGGGCTCGCCACGTCGCACGGGGGCGGCGCCGGCGGCGCGGGCCTCGGTGCAGTTCTTGTAGTACACCGACCCGCCCCCCGACGACGCGGCCGAAGCCCCGCCGGACGAGCCGGACGTCCCCGACGAGCCCGACGTCCCCGACGACCGCGCCGACGACACCCGCGCCTCGCGCGCGTCGAGGTCCGCGGACCGGGCGTCGAGCTGGCCCTGCCGTCCGTCGAGGTCGGCCTGCCGGGTGTCGAGCTCGCCCTGCCGGCCGTTGAGCGCGGCCTCGCGCGCGTCGAGGTCGGCGGTGCGCTGGTCGAGGGCGGCGACCTGGGCGGCGGCGTCGGCGACCTGCTTCTTGGCGGCGGTCAGGTCGTCGCGGGCCTCGGTGAGGTCGGCGTCGAGCTCGTCGCGGTCCTGCGTGAGGTCGGACTTCTCGCCGGTGAGCGCGGCGATGGCGGCGCGGTCCTCCTGGGCCTGCGAGCTGGCGGACGCACCACCCGCCCCGATCCCGAGGATCAGCCCGACCACCAGCGCCCCCGCCCCGACGGCGGGCGTCAGCCACCTCCGACCCCCGGTGCGCGGCTCGACGTCGACCCACAGCGGCCAGCCGTCGGGTGCGGCGGGCCACGAGGGGTCGGGCTCCCAGTCGGTCGGCGGCTGCCAGCCCTTCGGCGGGACGGGCCACCCGGGCGGTGGGTTGAGTCGCTGCGTCATGTCGGCCCCCTGGCGTCGTCGGTGCCGGAGCATCGACGGCGCGGGCCGACGACTTGAGGGGACCGCGCGGCGACGAGCCAAGACCTGGGTGCTACCCCCCACCCCCGGCCCGCACGAGGCCCGTCTCGTACGCGAGCACCACGACCTGCACGCGGTCGCGCAGCCCGAGCTTGGCGAGCAGCCGCCCCATGTGCGTCTTGACGGTCGCCTCGGTGACGAACAGCCGGTCGCCGATCTCGGCGTTCGACAGCCCCTCGGCGACGAGCCGGACCACCTCGAGCTCGCGTGCGGTGAGCGCCGCGAGCCGCGGGTGCGGGCCGTCGCCGCGCGCGGCGGCGCCGTCGTCGTCCGGCAGGTGCGGCGCGAACAGCTCGAGCATGCGGCGCGTGACGCGCGGCGAGACCACCGCGTCGCCCGACGCGACCGTGCGCACGGCCGTGACGAGCTCGGCGGGCGCGGCGTCCTTCAGCAGGAACCCGCTGGCCCCGGCGCGCAGCGCGCCGAACGCGTACTCGTCGAGGTCGAACGTCGTGAGCACCAGCACGCGCACGTCGGGGTGCGCGGCGACGACGGCGCGCGTCGCGTCGATGCCGTTGACGCCGGGCATGCGGACGTCCATGAGCACGACGTCGGGCCGCAGCGCGGCCGTCTGGTCGATGGCCGCCTGCCCGTCCTGCGCCTCGCCGACCACCTCGAGGTCGTCCGCGCTCTCGACGAGCAGGCGGAAGCCCATGCGGATGAGCGGCTGGTCGTCAACCAGCAGGACCCGGATCATGCGTCTCCCTCGTGCCACGGCAGGCGCGCGCGCACCCGCCACCCCGGGCCGTGCGGCCCGGCCTCGACCGTGCCGCCGAACGCGGCGACCCGTTCCGTCATGCCGACGACCCCCCGGCGCGTGCCCGGTGCGGCGGGTGCGGCGCCGTCGCCCGGCCCGGCGTCGGTGACGACGACGGCGAGCGCGTCGCCGTCGCGCCGCACGTCGACCTCGACGCGCGGGCTGCCCGGTGCGTGCCGCAGCGTGTTGGTGAGCGCCTCCTGCACGACGCGGTACGCCGCGAGCTGCAGCGTCGCGGGCAGGTCGTCGAGACCCGTGACGGCCAGGCCGGACGTGCGCACCGGCAGGCCCGCGGTGCGGAAC